>NZ_QORY01000018.1:0-203253 GCF_008368755.1 Bacillus sp. AR2-1 | reverse complement strand
AGAACTACTCGGTCGCTCATTCGCGACTTCCTTATGTTAACATCTTCGTTTTTCGATGTCAACTAAGTTTTTCAATTTCTTTTTTGTCGTTTTCTGCATTTCCGCATCAGCGACGGTTATTAATATATCACGTAGTATATAAGGGGTCAATACTTTTCATAAAAAAATTTCACATCCCGTTAAAATCTTAAAACCATGTTCCAAAAACCATTATAGTCTCCCTTCATTCTGCATCATACTCCATATCTCATATCTTATCGGTTTATCACGTTTACGAACGAGTGAAAATTCTAAATTTTATGTTATATTATTATTATAGGGGAGTGGTGAGAATGAGCATTAAGTATTCGAACAAAATCAATAAAATCCGGACCTTTGCATTAAGTTTAGTATTTATCGGCCTCTTCATTGCATACTTAGGTGTCTTTTTCCGTGAAAACATTATTATTATGACAACATTTATGATGGTTGGCTTTTTAGCTGTTATCGCTAGTACTGTCGTTTACTTTTGGATTGGCATGTTATCTACTAAAACTGTACAAATTATTTGTCCAAGCTGCGATAAGCCGACCAAAATGCTCGGTCGTGTCGACGCATGTATGCATTGCAACCAACCTTTAACAATGGATCGAAATCTAGAAGGAAAAGAATTTGATGAGAAATATAATAAGAAGAGCTATAAATCATAGGCATATATAGGTACAATGTGCCCTTACAAAACTAAACGTTAAAAGGTGATTTCTTAACAAAGAAATCACCTTTTGTATTTATCTTTAATTAAATTAGGTTCTTCACTGAACGTTTTAAATCCTCCTGAACCTAACGTAATTCCCATATATAATAAAGAAAGAGGGAGACGTAAACGTCTCCCTCTTTCTTTATTATATATTACGCCTTATGACACTCTGGACAAATTTTAAATCCTCCTGAACCTAACGTAATTCCCATATATAATAAAGAAAGAGGGAGACGTACCCTCTTTCTTTATTATATATTACGCCTTATGACACTCTGGACAAACGCCATAAATTTCTAAGCGATGACTATTAATAACGAAGCCTGTCGTTTTCGCAGCTTCCTCTTCAAGCTGTTCCAAACCTCCATAAGGAAAATCAACAATCTTACCACATTTTTCGCAAATCACATGATAATGTTGACTTGTAACATAATCAAATCTACTTGAAGCGTCTCCATAAGTTAATTCCTTTACAAGTCCAACCTCTTTAAATACACGTAAGTTATTATAGACAGTTGCAACACTCATATTTGGAAACTTACCTTCTAATGCTTTATAAATGTCATCCGCTGTTGGGTGCGTCATAGATTCCACAAGGTACTCTAAAATAGCATGACGCTGTGGAGTAATGCGTACACCCGTATTTTTCAGCATTTCTAGCGCTTCTTTTAATTCTTCTTTGACCACCGTCATGCACCCCGATTCTATACGGATTATTATTTTATAATTCTTATAAAGAGTGTACTCCTTTTCTTATAAATCGTCAATATTTCTACTATAAGTATGTGGTTTATTTTTGTATATAGCCTTATTCTTATATATCCTTCCCCATTTTCTATACATTTACATAGAAAAAAAGTGCGACATAATCGCACTTGGAATACTATCATCTGAGGAGGTATGCCCTACACTTCACTTTATGTAAGACGATAAAATATGTATAGACACTCGCCTTACTTCTATATATTTTATCTCCACAATGAATTTACTTTATATAAGAAAGAACCTCTTCAGTATGTCCCTTCACTTTCACTTTACGCCACTCTTTTACAAGCTCACCGTCTTTATTAATAAGGAATGTAGAACGCTCGATTCCCATATACTCTTTTCCAAAGTTCTTTTTCAATTTCCAAACATCGTATAATTCCGCTACCTTATGATCTTCATCTACTAAAAGTACAAATGGAAGCTCATGCTTCTCAATGAATTTCAGATGTCTGTTCGCTGAATCAGGACTTACACCAAGAATAACTGTATCTTTCTCTTGAAATAATCCATACGCATCGCGAAAATCACATGCTTCAGTTGTACACCCTGGAGTCATATCTTTCGGATAAAAATATAGCACTACGTTTTTACCACGAAAATCAGCTAAGCGAACTTGTTCCCCGTTACTTCCCTCTAATGTAAATTCTGGAGCCATTTCTCCTACTGTGATCATTGTTATCACTCCTACTCTTTTCTTTTACTATATCAAATGCTATCTTATTTTTCATTGTCTATTACAGACCTCATTACAAAAGCAAACGGTAATGTATATCCAATTAGCGCTTCTGCAATCGCAATCCATCTCCCTACTCCAATCGGAGCTATATCACCGTACCCAACGGACAATAAAGTAACTGCGCTAAAATATAAGCAAATTTCTACAAGTTGAAAAGATTGGGCATGCAAGCTTTCTCCATCTTCTTTCAAAACTGCAAAACCCATTTCTTCTAATACAACATAACTTAACCCAAACGCAATCAATACCGTTGTATAAATTAAAAATAAGGAGGCTAAATTATAAAGCGAAAAGAAACGCCTAGAATCTGAATATGAACTCCATAACAATTGGACACTTCTCAAAATAGCAATTGCTGCAATTAATAGAATAAATCCCCATAACATGTCCTCCACCTCATTTTATATGTATGAGACGGCCATTGGATTTATCCCTTAGAAACAAACAAGCTTCTATAATTAATTCCCAGCACCACGGTACCTTTTTACCCCTTGATTCCAAAGAGTAATTGCAATCGTAAAACAGATAACACCAACGAATGGTGTTGCAAATGCATAGCTATTCCACTCTGTTTTTCTTAAAAAGTATGCTGCTGGATACACTCCGACAAACGCAAATGGTAAAACAAACGTTAAAATGAAGCGAATCACACGGTTATAAATGTTAACAGGATAGCGACCATAGTTACCTATGTTATACATTAGCGGCATAATTGAACTTTTCGCATCCGACCAAAAACCAAGGCTCGCAAGCGTAACAAATATCCCTCCGTATACAAGTGCTCCTCCTCCTACCATCAGTAAGAATAAGAAGAAATCGTACCAGTAAAAAGATAATTGCAGCTCCACTGCTGCATATCCCATTACAATTATTCCTGTAATCGCTCCAATTAAAGATTCCAGTTCCATTCTTTCTAATATAATTTGAAATAAACTATGAATCGGTCTCGTTAATATACGATCCATTTCTCCTTTAATAATGTAACGATCATTAAAGTCCCATATGTTAAAGAAAGCTGAGAAAATGGCAAACGGCACTAAAAAGAAACCATAAATAAAGATTACTTCTTCTCTACTCCAGCCCTTTAATGCTTGTGTATGCCCAAACACAACGAGAATAAAGATTAAATTAACAGCCTGTAGTGCTAAATCAGAAAGTAATCCAACGATAAAATCGCCCCGATACTCCAATTTTGTTTTTATATATTGGCTTGCATATTGCAAAAATAGGTTTATATATATCATCTCATCATCCCCCTTGTACAATTAGACGTTTTCTCGCCGTTCTCCACATGAGTACAATTGGAATAATAAGTACAATTGCCCAAATTACTTGGAATAATAATGCCTCATACAATTTACTTCCTTGTATACCTTCTGAAAAAATCATACTCGGAATATAACTAATCGCCTGAAACGGTAAAAACATCATTGCCTTTTGGGCCCATAACGGATAAAAACTAATTGGTAATAATAGACCTGAAAATAAATCAATAACGACACGTTTCGCATACATAATTCCACTATTATTAAATAGGAAGAACGTGAGCATTCCCGTCATTAAATTAATTTGTGTATTAATAATAAAACTAAATATTAAAGATAAGAAGAAATATAACCACGTTTGAAAATTCGTTGTAATTTGCAATGAAAATAATAAGGTAACGATAACCATACCTGGAATTGAAAAGAAAGCAAAACGAAATATTCCTTCACCAAGACCTTGCATCACTTTCATGCCTAAATAGTTATATGGACGAATGAGTTCTACTGCTACACGTCCTTCTTGAATCTCCATCGCAATTTCCCTGTCTATATTATTAAAATAAAAAGCACGTGCCATCCACGCAATTGCGATATAAGTAGTCATTTGCGAAATAGATAAACTTTCAATATTCTCTTTTCCACTATAAATTGCTTGCCATAAAAAATAATACGCACCGATATTAATTGTATAAATTAAAATCCCACTATAATAGTTTGTACGATACGCAAGCATCATTAAAAAGCGAATCCGAATCATTTCAATGTACTTACCCATGTTTAATACCTTCTTCATAAATGTTACGAATAATTTCCTCTGTAGATACTTCGTTAATTTTTAAATCTTTAATTTGAAAGGCTTGTACTACTTTAGAAATAAGCATTGAAATGATAACTTCTTCATTCGGTATTTTTGCAACCCACGCGTTTTCCTCTTTCGCTTTCGACCAAACGACATGACTATCTGGCATAACCATTGATAAAGCCTGATAGGAAACTGGTGCAATAAATTGAAAATGGATTTCCTTCTCTGCTCCCCACTGTGTACGAAGATTATTTAAAGAACCGTCATACATAATATTTCCTTCATCCAGCATGATAACGCGCTCACATAAAGCTTCAATATCAGTAATATCATGGGTTGTTAATAAAATTGTTGTTTTATAACGTTCATTCATTTCTTTTAAAAATTCACGTATTTTTAATTTCACAAGAACATCCAACCCAATTGTTGGTTCATCTAAAAATAATAACGGTGGATTATGAATTAATGCTGCCGCTAATTCACAACGCATTCTTTGACCTAGAGATAACTTTCGAACTGGCTTATCTAATAAAGGACCAATATCTAACGTTTCAATCACGTGTTCCATATGCTCTTTATACTGAGCGTCTGATACACCGTACACTTTTTTTAATAAACGAAAAGATTCTTGTACAGCAATATCCCACCAAAGTTGTGAGCGTTGACCGAAAACAACACCAATTGTTCTTACGAATTCTTCTCTCTGCTTATGCGGGTTCATCCCATTTACTAAAATTTCTCCTGATGTCGGAGTCAAAATCCCCGTAAGCATTTTAATAGTTGTTGATTTACCAGCACCATTCTCACCGATATATCCAACCATTTCACCTTGTTTCACATTAAAAGATACATCATTTACTGCTGGTACTATTTTATAATTACGATTTAATAAATCGCGAAAAGCACCCTTTAATCCCGGACGACTTGAATAGGCTGTAAACTCTTTACGTAACCCTTGTACCTCAATTACCGATTTCATAATCGGACCCCCTTCCTAAATGTCACAACGAATAGTTTACCCAACTGCCTTCTCTATCACAAACAATACGTCTTTTCGAAAAACATGTTAGAATAATACATAGATTTTTGTAAGGAGATGAATTGTAGTGAAATTCACAAAATCAGAAGCATTACATAAAGAAGCTTTAGAACATATCGTTGGCGGCGTTAATAGTCCTTCTCGTTCTTTTAAAGCAGTTGGCGGCGGCGCTCCTGTTGCTATGGAACGTGGAAAAGGTGCTTATTTCTGGGATGTAGACGGAAATAAATATATCGATTATTTAGCAGCATACGGTCCTATTATTACTGGACATGCTCACCCGCACATTACAAAAGCAATTACAACAGCTGCTGAAAATGGTGTACTTTACGGAACACCAACAGCACTAGAAGTAAAATTTGCAAAAATGTTAAAAGAAGCAATGCCTGCATTAGATAAAGTCCGCTTCGTAAACTCTGGTACTGAATCAGTAATGACAACAATTCGTGTCGCTCGTGCTTACACAGGCCGCACAAAAATTATGAAATTTGCTGGTTGTTACCACGGTCATTCTGATTTAGTACTTGTAGCAGCTGGATCTGGCCCTTCTACGCTAGGAACTCCTGACTCAGCCGGTGTACCACAAAGTATCGCTCAAGAAGTTATTACCGTTCCATTTAATAATGTAGAAACTTTAAAAGAAGCATTAGATAAATGGGGACATGAAGTAGCAGCTATCCTTGTAGAACCGATTGTTGGAAACTTCGGTATTGTAGAGCCAAAACCTGGCTTCCTTGAGAAAGTGAATGAACTTGTTCACGAAGCTGGTGCACTAGTAATTTATGATGAAGTTATTACTGCTTTCCGCTTCATGTACGGTGGTGCTCAAGACTTACTTGGCGTAACACCAGACTTAACAGCGCTTGGTAAAGTTATTGGCGGCGGACTTCCGATCGGTGCTTATGGTGGTAAGAAAGAAATTATGGAACAAGTTGCCCCGCTCGGACCTGCATATCAAGCTGGTACAATGGCAGGAAATCCTGCTTCTATGGCATCCGGTATCGCTTGTCTAGAAGTTCTTCAACAAGAAGGTCTTTATGAGAAATTAGATGAACTTGGTGCGATGCTTGAAAAGGGAATTTTAGAGCAAGCTGCAAAACATAATATCGATATTACATTAAACCGACTAAAAGGTGCTTTAACTGTATACTTCACAACAAATACAATTGAAGATTACGATGCAGCACAAGATACAGACGGTGAAATGTTCGGTAAATTCTTCAAGCTTATGCTTCAAGAAGGAGTTAACTTAGCACCTTCTAAATACGAGGCATGGTTCTTAACGACAGAACATACAAAAGAAGATATTGAATATACAATTGAAGCTGTAGGCAGAGCATTCGCTGCTTTAGCGGATAATAAATAATCCCTTCATTAAAAAGGAAAAAAGAAAGCACATCTTTCTTTTTTCCTTTTTTCTATTTCATAAATCCCTTATTAATAGTATAATTATTCATAATTATCTGTTTTATTTTTCTTTTATATCCTTACTATCCTTGTATATAAGGCTGCTCACGCCTTAAATAGTAAGATTATTCAAACTTCAATAAAAGGGGGGATTGACGGATGCTCAATAAAACAAATACATGGACACCGTCTTTATTTCGAGATTATAAAAATGCAGAACATGATGCGTGTGGAATCGTTTCCGTTATGGAGAAACGAAAAGTTGCCACGAAAGAAAACATTGATCTTTGCATACAATCACTTGTCAAAATGAATCATCGAGCTGGTTTCATTAATGGTGAAGGAGATGGTATCGGAATTCACATTGATGTCCCAAAAGCACTTTGGAATGAAAAGCTGAAAAATAACGGATACAATCCAACGATTGTGGATCATCCCCACTTTATCGTTGGACATTTTTTTCTAAACAAAAACGCAAATATCGTTAATTTAAAAAATCATATTCGTACGCAATTAAATAACGAAAGTTTTACTATTATTTTTGAAAGTGATGATGTAATAAATTCCGATGCACTCGGTCCACTTGGTAAACAGGAAGAACCTTTATTTTGGCAAGTTGCTCTTATCGCAGAAAATAAAGTTGAAAATGTTGAGCAAACATTATTTTCAGTAACGATAAAAATAGAGGAAAACGAAGCGATTCATGTTGCTTCATTAAGTCGTGACCATGTTGTATATAAAGTTCTAGGCGCTGGGGATACACTTGTTGCCTATTACAATGATTTACAACATCCACTTATCGCTTCAACTATGACACTAGGACATAACCGCTATTCTACTAATACATTATCTAATTTTTTTCGTGTACAACCATTTAGCATTCTCGGACATAATGGTGAAATTAACACAATTGCAAAATTACGTGATCAAGCTGACATGATTCATGTTCCACTTACTGCTGGGGGCAGTGACTCCCAAGATTTAAACCGCACCTTAGAAACTCTACTTGTTCAATACGACTACAGTTTATTTGAAGCAATGGATATACTATTCCCACCAATTATTAATGAAATGAAACTTTATGAACCGCATTTACAAGATTTATATACGTATATACGTGAAGCTTGGGGCCATTTTGCGCAAGGTCCAGCTGGTATTATTTCACGTTATAAAGATGAGGCTGTTTTCAGCGTTGATTCCCTTGGACTACGACCAGTATGGAAAGTAGAGACAGCGAGTTCTTATGTTTTCTCTTCTGAACCTGGAGTTGTATCACCAACTGAATATGTAGCAGAACCAAAACCACTCGCTCCTGGAGAAAAAGTCGGTCTAAAGTGGAATGAACAAGATGAACTTGTACTCTACGAATACGATGACTACCAAACTCAAGTATATAACCGTTTTAAAAAGCGAGTTGATACTAAAGATTATCATTTAAACTTATCTATCCCTGAAACGAAAGAAATCCCAGGATTATGTGATTCTATACAAGTCGAAACGAAACAATACGTTGCTTTCGGATGGGACCGAGAACATATTCAGCTTCTTGAACAGATGGCAACAAAAGGCGTTGAGCCAATTCGCTCACTTGGGCATGACTCACCACTTGCAGCACTCGATACTGATAGACGAAATATCGCTGATTTCATTAAGGAAAGTGTAGCCGTTGTTACAAATCCAGCAATCGATCGTGATCGAGAGGTCGAGCACTTCTCCACACGAACAATACTTGGAGAGCGCCCAAGTTTATTAAGCGGAGCTAAACGGCCATTTGTAGTTGAGATGCTTTCCCCCATTATTTTAGAAGGAAGTGTAGCACAATCTATTACAGAGGAATTACACACAATTACGTACGAACAACTTATAGAGCTATTCAATACTCATAGCTCTATCGCTACAATCTCTGCTACATTCAGTCCGACAGAAACTTTACAATGCGCCTTAAATCGAATTAGTTCTGAAGCGATAAAGGCCGTGAACGATGGAGCTTCCCTACTATTAATAGACGATGCCAACGCTCATCTAAATGAACAGTTATGGATTGATCCGCATTTAGTTACCGCTAAAGTACATCAAGTATTAAGCGAAAATAAATTACGCCGAAACTGCTCTCTCGTTATACGTTCTGGTGCCCTTCGCTCCTTACATGATATCGTCACACTGTATGGATTAGGAGCAGATGGTATGAATCCATATTTATTATTTGCAACCGTAAATGATGGAACAAAAACGCCAATTACGAATTTGTATAATGCTCTTAATAAAGGACTAGAAAAAGTCATTTCAACAATTGGAATTCATGAATTACGTGGTTACGGCCGCCTCTATTCTTCTATCGGATTACATGAGGAAATCGCAAATATATTACAAATTACGAATTTCTTCGGTTCAAATGATTTAGCTTTTTCGCTTGAATCACTTGCTGAAGATGCACAATTGCGAGCGGATGATTATAACAATCCTAAAGTTAGAATGCGAAAATCTTTTCATATATTCCCGCGAATTTGGAAAGCAATCGGCGATGTCGCAAAAGGAAATTCTTATGATGATTACCGTGACAAATTAAGTGAGTTAGAAGAAAATAATCCAATCGCGATTAGACATCTTGTTCAAACGAAAGAAACAAAACATGTCGTTCCGGCTGAAGAAGTATCCATCAGCATTCAAAATCATGATTTACCATTTATTATTAGTTCCATGTCATTCGGTTCTCAAAATGAAATTGCCTTTCGTGCATATGCAGAAGCGGCCGATCAGCTAAATATGATTAGCTTGAACGGTGAAGGCGGCGAAATTAAAGATATGATTGGAAAATATCCACATACACGTGGACAACAAGTTGCATCTGGGCGATTTGGTGTAAACGCCGAACTACTAAATTCATCAAACTTAATTGAAATAAAAATTGGGCAAGGCGCAAAGCCTGGTGAAGGCGGACATTTGCCTGGTTCAAAAGTAACAGCAAAAATCGCTGAAGCGCGTAATGCTACAATTGGCTCTGATTTAATTTCACCTTCTAACAACCATGATATTTATTCCATTGAAGATTTAGCTCAAATGATTACAGAAATTAAAACGGCTAATCAACTTGCGAAAGTAGCTGTAAAGGTCCCTGTTGTCCCTAACATTGGAACAATTGCTGTCGGTATCGCAAAGGCTGGTGCTGACTTTATTAACATTAGCGGATTTGATGGTGGTACAGGTGCCGCACGTATTCACGCATTGCAACATGTAGGCCTTCCTGTAGAAATTGGTGTGAAAGCCGCTCACAATGCTTTATTAGAAGCAAATATGAGGCAAAAGGTAGAAATTTGGGCTGACGGTGGTATTCGAAGTGTTAATGATGCCTTGAAAATCATGCTCCTTGGGGCAAACCGTATTGGATTTGGTACATTATCCATGATTGCAATCGGCTGTACAACTTGCCGCGGATGTCATCTAGATACTTGTCACGTTGGAATTGCAACACAAATTGAGTCTGAAGCTCAGGCGAAAGAACACGGATTACGCCGCTTCGTCCCGCGCGAATTAGAAAGCGCCGTTGCTGGATTATTACATTTATTCACCACTTTTGGCGTAGAACTAAAACGATTAACAGGAAATCTTGGTTATACAAATTTACAAGAAATTGTCGGACATTCCGATTTATTAGAACAAGTTCGAGGCGAAAATTTATTAGACTTATGTAATTTACTACAAACGATAGAACACCCATCTGTTACAAAAACAGAATACGTACCAGAAAAACAATTTGAAACAGTTCATTCCCCTCATTCAAAAGAATTAGTAGGCGTTGGCGTAGAGCAACGCGTTATGGGTGGTCTAGAATCTTGCTATCGCGTTCGTAGTAAATTATATGAAGACACGAAGCTTGAACCACTTACATTAAAGTATACGAATGGCTCTATTCCTGGAAATGGATTAGGTGCTTACAATAGTGAGAACTTATTTATACACGTAAATGGCGGTGCACAAGATGGTATTGGTAAAACCTCCTTTGGTGGTGGTATTTATATAACGAAAGCAAAAGGAAAAGACGGCATATATTATAACGGTTCTGTCGGAAAAGGTTTTGGGTACGGTGCACAAAAAGGATCGCTATACGTTCAAGGTAACGCTGATGCTCGCGCTGGCATTCGCCTCTCTGGAGCAGACATGATAATTGGAGGGCGAATGACAAAGCCACTCCGTGAAAAAGAGCAAGGGAATATAGGTGTATACTCTAATATTAAAGGTTTCGCTTTTGAATATATGACAAATGGGCGAGCGCTTGTTTTAGGGGATCCTGGTCCATGGATTTGTGCTGGTATGACTGGTGGTGTTGTTTATTTACGTCATGATTCAAGCTCGGGTTTAACAGAACACGCCTTAAAAAGAAGAATCGCAAAAGGGGCAAATGTTACATTACAACCAATTAGTAAAAACGGTGTGCAAGATGTGACTGAGTTATTGTTAGATTACATTCGTGTATTAAATGAACATGAGCAATACGAGGAAGTTGCTTTATTAACACCGTTACTCGATGATATGCAGCAACAGTTTTTTGAAATTATCCCGAAAAAAGAGCAGGCTGATCCATCTATCTCAACAGAGTGATATACCAACTTTTCATTTTCAAGAAAAAATTGACGAAGTACACTTCTCATAGTAATCTATAGTAACAATTTGAAACCTGCTGAAATTCAGCAGGTTTTTTCACTAAAAATTGATGTTTAAAAAGAATTAGGAAAAAGTATAAAATGAATCTTAATTTCTTATTAACGTCACTAAAATATCACTTGCTAACATATTGTAATGAATGTATAGTATCATGTTGTACATTCATTATGACAAGAGAAAGGATCTTATTAAGGGTATGAAACTTGGTGCTCGCATTTTAAAAACGGGTATTGCCATCACATTAGCTTTATTTGCTTGTATTTTACTTCAATTACCGAGTCCAGTATTCGCGGGAATCTCAGCTATATTCGCTGTTCAACCGTCTGTATACCGCTCGTATTTAACAGCTCTTGAGCAAATTCAAGCAAACGTCATTGGTGCCGTATTCGCTATCGTATTTGCTACTGCTTTTGGACATAATCCTTTTATTATTGGATTAACATGTATATTAGTAATTGCGCTTACGTTACAATTACGATTAGAAAACACAATATCAATTGCTTTAGTAACAGTTATCGCCATTATGGAGTATCAGGGCGACGATTTCTTTAGTTTTGCCTTACTTCGCTTTGCGACGATTATGATTGGAATTATTGCGGCTTCACTTGTAAATTTAGTGTTTATGCCGCCAAAATACGAAACAAAACTATATCATCGTATCGTTGATAATACAGAAGAAATTGTAAAATGGATTCGAATGAATAGCAGGCAAGCTTCTGATTTTACAACGCTAAAAACTGATATTGATCGTATGAAAGAAAAGATGATCAAACTAAACCATTACTATTTGCTGTATAAAGAAGAAAGAAGCTACACGAAAAAAGTAAAGTTCGCAAAAATTCGTAAGCTCGTTTTATTCAGACAAATGTTAGCGACGACAAGCCGTGCTTTAAGTACGTTAAAATCATTACATCGTACTGAAAATGAACTGCGCTATATGCCAGAAGAATTTCAGGAATCTATCCAAAACGAACTTGACTCATTAACCCATTACCATGAACAAGTTTTATTAAAATTTATTGGTAAAGCAAAAAAACAACAATCCGTTGAAATGCTTGATGAAGTTGAAACAGGTAAACAAGAATTAATTGATATCTTTATGGATTATCAAAACAAGGACGATGAGGAAGCGTATAAAACATGGCTACACCTCTTCCCTCTTATTTCTGCCATTATTAACTATAGTGAAGAAGTAGAGCATTTAGATTTACTTGTGGATAGCTTCTACACATACCATAAACCAGAAGCAGAACTCCAAATCGAAGATAAAAAAGAAGACGAATAAAGAAAACAGCTCCTTTTACGCTAAAGGAGCTGTTTCTGTTATATGTTGAAGTTGATATAAATTGTAATAAAACCCTCTTTTTTTCATTAACTCTTCATGAGAACCTGTTTCTTTAATTTCACCATCTTCAATGTAAATAATCGTATCCACATGTGTAATCGTCGCCAATCGATGTGCGATTACGATCGTCGTCCGATCAGCAGCTAGCGTCTGAAGCGCCTGCTGAATATACCGTTCATTTTCTAAATCCAAAGCGGAAGTCGCCTCATCTAATATAAGTAACGATGGATTCTTTAGAAACACTCTTGCAATCGCTACACGTTGCCTTTGCCCACCAGATAACTTCACACCGCGTTCCCCAACGACAGTATCATAGCCATCAGGTAACTCTATAATAAAATCATGGATTTGCGCAGCTTTAGCAGCTGCAATCACTTCTTCCTCTGTAGCTTTCGGGTTTCCATATAAAATATTTGCCCCGATTGTATCACTAAATAACAAATTATCTTGCAGTACAATTCCAATATGACTACGTAAATTTCTCATATCATACTTTCTAACATCTATCCCATCTACATAAACTGCACCTGAAGAAACATCATAGAAACGTGGGATTAAGCTAGCAAGAGATGACTTCCCTCCCCCACTTGCTCCTACAAGTGCTACCTTCTCTCCTGGCAACATAGTTAACGAAAGGTTATGTAATATCTCTTTTTCATCCGAATTGTAACGAAAAGATACATTATCAAATATCACTTCACCATTTAATTTTGTCGTTTGTACCGCACTTGGCACATTGACAATATCGTATTTTTCATCTAACAATTCAAACACTCGATCCATCGATGCGAAAGACTGTGTTAATGTTGTAGAGGAATTGACAAGGCGGCGAAGCGGACTATACAAACTATCCATATATCCAACAAAGGCAACCATAGTCCCTAATGTTAACTGCCCCTGAATTACTTCATATGCTGCAAAACCGATCACCAGTAACGGGCCTAAATCGGTTAACGTATTCACTGCTGAAAATGTCCTTGCAGTCCAACTCGTATGCGTTAATGCTTTCGTCAAAAATGCATTATTTCTTTTTTCAAACTGCTTACCCTCATACTCTTCTAATGCAAAGCTACGTGTCACTTGCATCCCTTGAATACGTTCATGTAAATACCCTTGCATCGTTGCTAACGCCTGCGAACGCTCTTTCGTTAATTTTCGAAGACGCCCGAAAAAATATTTCACTGCCACTACATAAATAGGTAAAATTAATAACGCAACAAATGTTAATTTTATATTCATAGAAAACATAACAATAATAGCAATTGCAATTGTTGCAGTATCTAGCCAAACATTCATCAAACCAGTAATTACAAAATCCTTCGTTTGTTCTACATCATGGATTACACGTGAAATAAGCTCTCCTGTTTTTGTATTCGAATAATAGCGTAAACTCAACTTTTGTAAATGACCAAAAATATGTTTTCGTAAATCATATAGTATTGTATTTGCGATACGCTGCGCGAAATATTGACGATAATATTCAATTGGCGGTCTTACTACTGCAAAAATAAAAAAAGCAATCCCAACGGCTGTTACTAATTGGGATGTTTTATCTTGAAGTGACCCTCCCCCTTGAATTACATCATCGATAATATATTTTAATAACCACGGCATAATAAGCGGGATGCCGAATTTAACTAGACCAATCATAATCGTAATAGCAATAAGCCATCGATACGGTTTAACAAATTGCAAATATCTTTTTATACCTTGCACATAATCCCCCCTCTAATAGGACAAACCTGCCGGGAAATCCCCTGCAGGTTTGTTTTAATTTCTGTACATTAAATATCTTTCATACCACATATCTACGAAATCTGGCGCGAATGGCCCTTTTCTTTGATGAATCCATTGTGTTAATTGTGCTACATTTCGTTTTAAAATAGTATCAATAACAGGTGGATACTGCATAATTTGACTATGCTTTTCATACTCATCTTCATCTAAAAGCGTATATGTCATATCTGGATATACTTTAATATCTAAATCATAATCAATGTACTTTAATGCTTCAGAATCATATGCAAAAGGTGAGCCTAAATTACAATAATAATATACTCCCTCTTCCCTTAGCATCCCAATCACATTAAACCAATAATTTGCATGAAAATAACAAATTGCTGGTTCACGAGTAATCCATGTTCGGCCATCTGATTCTGTCACTACTGTACGATCATTTGCTCCGATCACAAGGCTCTGTGTCCCTTTTAAAATTGTTGTCTCTTCCCACATTCTATGAATGGAGCCATTATGTTTATAACTATGTATTTGTACTTTTTCTCCTTCTTTGGGAAATCCCATATATGCTCCCTTCTTTCAACTGCAAATGCCCTTTGAGCTGCATTCACTTTTTTTCTATTATAACTTTTTTGTCGAAATTTTAAAACTAAAGCGACAAGACTCTATTTTTCACACTGAATACTATATCCCTAATCTTCTTAGGAGACGGGGCCTTCGCTGAATGATTTACAAACGAGGAAATAGAAATAGAAAAAGCCCTTCCTTATTTCTATCTAAAGAAGGACCTTTCACCGGAAGGTAACAACATGCCTTACCCTAAATTCGAAATCATTTTTTCAGTCTCAAAAGATTGAATCACACTATTTGTTTGCTCTTCAAATTTCTCATGTAACAGTTTTAACGCTAATTCTGTTCTATATATTTCTTGGCGGATAAAATGTAATTCCTTTTTATCGCACGTATCCTTTTCGCTCATTTCAATTTGCTGATACTTCTCTAGATGAGCTTGTAACTTTAACAACTCATCCATCGTTTCCAATTGCTCTCCTACCAACTTATCAAAGTCGTTCATTACTTACCCCCTTTTGGACTTATTTATCAGTTATTCTTCCTCATTACATATTTCTCATCTTTAACTTCCTTCTCCTTTGACTACATTTGTTGACTTATTAGAAGTTATGTCGTTCACTTTATTTTCATTACTATGACCCAGGCACAAAGAAAACACTTCTCCCGAATTAGAGAAGTGTTTTTCTTTCATTACTGATTTGAACTAGAAGATTGTGATTGTTTTGCAGCTGATTGTGCATTTTGTTTTTTCACAGCATGCACATCTGTTTCAGTTGCGAATTCTGTACCATAACTAGCGTTTGCACTTTGTGCACCAGAAGCTTGTGCTTTCTTTGCTTCTGATTGTGCATTTGCTTGTTTTACTGCTTGTACATTTGTTTCAGTCGCGAACTCTGTACCATAACTAGCATTTGTACTTTGAATGCTAGCACCAGAAGTTGCCTTGTTATAGCCTTGTTGTTTTTTACTCATCTTTCTCACCTCCACAACCAATAATGTAACCAATTCACTTAGAAGTTATCCGTGATTTTCTTTTTTTAATCTCCGTATATATCTCTTATCACTCATTCAAACTATAGGAAATGGAGGTGGAAATATGTATATAGGACGCGATATGACTGAACTAACGATGGTTTCAAAAAATGAGTGGAAAGAAGATGAATTAGCTTATTTTCATCACTCATTACAACAGATTTTGCCGTATTTAAATGCAGAAGGTCAAAGTATCTATAAAGAAATTGTAGTAGAAATTGAATCAAGAGGTGGCTTACAACAAGGTGAAGCTAATTGGACTCATGGGACAAAAATTTCTTACGATTAAAAAAGTGTTCCCAATCTAGGGAACACTTTTTTAATTTATTGCATTGTAATTTTCTCAACGCAATTCTCATAAATCGTACGATGCGATTTCGAGAATGGTAACTGCTCAAATGCTTCTTTCGATACAAATTTCAATGTATCTGTTTCAACAATATCACCAGTTATTTTTCCGTAAAATACGAATATATCCCAAGTGCGATGTGTAAATGTATGTTGTACATTCATTGCGTATTCTTCAATAGAAATCGAGAGCTCAAATTTTTCTTTCATATAATCTGTAAGCTGCTCTTTCTGATTCCGAATCCCTTCCCCAAGTTCAGCATTTGGAAACTCCCACATGTTAGCTAATAACCCGGTACTTGGACGTTTATTAATGACGTAACGACCATCTTCTGTTTGAAGTACCCCTGCAACAATCGGTACCATTGTAGGAGCCTTCGCTTTACTTTTTACTGGTAACTCCTTTTGAACACCTTCAGCATATCCTCGGCAATGTTCACGTACAGGACAAAGTAAGCAAGATGGATTTTTGGGAATACAAATTAGTGCACCTAATTCCATCAAACCTTGATTAAAATAAGATGGATTTTCAGCCGAAATAATTTCACGTACAATCTCTTCAAACACTTTTCTAGTTTTCGGTTTTGCAATGTCATCCCACACTGATAAAATGCGAGATAATACACGCATAACATTTCCGTCAACTGCCGGCTCTGGTATACCATATGCGATACTTAAAATAGCACCTTTTGTATAGGGGCCAACTCCTTTTAATTTTTCAATTTTCTTTACATCACTTGGTACTATCCCGCCGTATACTTCTTTCACTTCTTTTACAGCCGCATGTAAATTTCGTGCTCTAGAATAATATCCTAAACCTTCCCATGCTTTTAACACTTCTTCATCACCAGCATTTGCCAAAGCTTCTAGAGTAGGAAACTTCCCCATAAAATTCGCGTAATATGGTTTTACAGCTTCTACCCTTGTTTGCTGCAACATAATTTCCGAAACCCAGACGCGGTATGGATCTTTATTTTTACGCCACGGTAAGTCGCGTTGCTCTTTTTCAAACCAACCAATTAAATCATTTTGAAACTGCTCTATGTTAAAATTATTTAATATTTCAAGTGTCAAACTTGATCCCCCTCATTTTTTTGCATATAAGTACTATTATAAAGATTTTAGGAAAAAATTTAAGTAAGATGACATAGGAAATAGAAGGCAAAGGACTTGAGGTATCGAATAAAAAGAGTTACATTAATAAAAAACGGAGGTGGATTTCTATGGACACAGCCACTCACCTTGTTATGGGCGTTACTCTAGGCAGTTTGGCAACGTTAGATCCAGCCATAGCACAAAGTGATATTGGGCCACAAGCAGTTATGCTTGCTACAATTGCCGGTTCCAATATTCCTGACATCGATACAGTTTTAAAATTGCGTAATAACGCTAAATATATAAGAAATCATCGCGGGATTACTCATTCCATTCCTGCAGTGATTCTTTGGTCATTCCTTATAAGTGGCATCTCTTTCGCCTTCTTTTCACACGCTCCATATTTGCATCTACTACTTTGGTCATTTATTGCCGTCTTTCTTCATGTCTTTGTAGATATTTTCAACGCCTACGGTACCCAGGCATTACGGCCCTTCACAAAAAAATGGGTAGCGCTCGGCATCATTAATACATTTGATACCGTCATTTTCTTTATCCACCTACTCGCGATTGCTTGTATGCTTGTAGGTTCCCATAAAGGGTATACTGCCTTAGCAGCGTATATATTGATGATTATTTACTATATCGGACGGATTATGATGCATAGAAACATACGTAGCGTCGTATATAAACGTTTCAATCATGTGGAGAAAATAATCATTTCCCCTTCTTACAGATTTTATCATTACCATTTAGCAATCGTTACAACTGATTATTACTACGTTGCTAGATGGCATCGTGGTAACATCATGATATATGATAAGTTCGACCGGGTACCGTTCCCAGATAATGCTATTATGCGCGCAGCTAAACAAGATGAAAACATCTCAGCATTTCTATCCTTCTCCCCTGTGTATCGCTGGGACATTTTCGATTATGATCATTATTACGAAGTTCGCTTCATTGATTTGCGCTATCGCAGTAAAGATTATTATCCATTCGTTGCAATCGTTCAACTCGACCACAATTTAAATATTATTAGTTCCTATACAGGATGGATTTTTAGTGAAGAAAAACTTCGAAAAAAACTGGAATTACTTCCACATTAAAAAAAGCGACTTAAGTCGCTTTTTTTAATGTTTCAAATGATCTTCTTGATTGATTAAATGGCTATATTTCGGATTATTTGTACGCATTTCATGAAGGCGACCTCCATGATTATTAATCCATGTTCGTACCACTTGTTCAGTCATTTCATCACCTTGATAACGACCTGATTTAGCATAAGTTGTTTGAAAGTCTTCCCACAATAATTCAACCCACGCACGAGCTTGTGCGTAAGAAAGTTTGTCATTTTTGTCTAACAATTCTTTTGTTAATGTTTCGTGAATATCATTCATGTTCTATTCTCCTTTTACCTATTTATTCCCTTAATTTCTAAAGGATAGTTTCCTCTATTTTGCACATTCTATAAGTGATACTTCTTAAAGAGGTATCAACTGATGATGAGGAGGGCGTTCGCAATGGGTAAACAAGCCGAATTTTGGTCTGAGTCAAAAAACAACAGCAAAATCGATGGTCAGCCGAAAGCGAAATCACGCTTCGCTTCGAAACGACCTAACGGCACAATTAACACGCACCCACAAGAACGTATGCGTGCTGCAAATCAGCAGGAAGAATAGTTCAGGTACAACCTAAAAAATTAACTTCCTACACGAGGTGATAAAGATGAGCTACCGTGATCGCTTAGATAGTCGTTCTGAATTATTTAACCATACGTGGACTCGTCCGAAACATGCAAAGGCGCAAGTTAACGGACAGACGCAACAAACCCAGTCTCTCATTATACTGGCGAATGAATGTAAAAAACGCCAATTTTAGAATCTCCTATCTCCTGTAACGCCTACCAAAGATGAAAACCAGAGAGATATTCGCTCTCTGGTTTTCATTTTTCTTGCAATAAAGAAATCGGTATTCCAATCTCTTCATTATCATTTTGCTTATGTCCCCAAGCAAATACCCCGTTGAAATACGTAATTTCAAATAATATACCAGGTTCTTCTACTAATTCATATGTCTCACCAATATGGAATTTGTTTATATCAGTCATATAAGCACGAGCCATTGCCATCTTGCGCATTAATACATCGAACTCATTTACAATACCAAGCTGCTCTGCCTTTATTGCTTGCTCTTTCAAAACCCCAATTTCTTCCCTTAGCTCATGTGGTGTCATTTCACTGTAGCGCTTTGGCATATTCATCTTATTCCCCTCATCCCTCTTCACGTTTCATCTGCAAAAATATCTCTATCTCATCAATAGAGAACCCTTTGCGATATAACGCTTGTTTCATCTTATTTTCGAATGTCCATCCATCATACTTCTTATATTTCTCATAATATTTATTCCCATGATAGTGTAACGCTTCTTGTTGCTGTTCGTCATCTTTTTCGTCTTTCAATTCTTCCAAACAAATTTGAATCACATCTCTAGAATATCCTTTACGAACAAGCATTTCGTCTAACTTTAGCTTCATTTGTAAAAAGGAATGCTTTTGATAAGACCTTTTCTTCTTTTCTATAAGAAGTAAAGCATTCTCAATTTGCTTTTCCTTCGGATATTCTTGTAAACTATGTGTAATGATTAGATCCTGAACACCTTTATTTAATAACTCTCTTTTAATAACAGTCGGACCCTTTCGATTCACATTACTTTGCGTTCGCGTATATAAAACAGCATACTCTTTATCATTAATATATCGATCATGTAATAATTTCGAAACGACTTCAGAGATGACGGCCTGTCCCACTTCTTTTTTTCGTAAATAGTCTTCTACTTCTTTTTTTGTTCTCATTTGATAGGATAGATAGGAAATTGCTTGTAAATATGCTTTTTGTACCTCTTCATTGTATAAAATATTCCCTAACGCTATTTCATCAATTTCTAATCCTTTTTGTAATCCATGTTTCATTAAGATTACTTGATCCACACTAAATCCGTATTCTTCACCTTGACCTTTATCAATATAAATATTAAATCGTTCTTTCGATCGTTTTTGCACTTCTATTTTTGTAATGACAGCCATACTCTCACCTCTCTATTATTTTAACATAGTCAAGGAACGTTTTTGCTTTTCAAGAATATATATAATGAGGAGGAAATAATTGTGAGAATCGCAATTTCTGGTGGTACCGGCTTTATCGGTAAATACCTTTCTACTTTTTTTATTCAAAAAGGATATAATGTTTACATTCTTACTCGAAACAAAACTACTGAAACTTCCCATCCTAACCTTCAGTATGTACAATGGACACCAGATTTACAAACCTTCCCCCTCTCTTCTATCGATGTAGTTATTAATCTAGCTGGAGAGTCTATTAATAGTAGATGGACAAAGAAACAAAAGGAATCCATTTTAAACAGTCGAATTCAAACAACAAAAGGACTCATTAAACAATTGCAAACACTTGGTACAAAGCCAAATACATTTATTAACGCAAGTGCTATTGGATACTATGGAACGTCTGAAACTGAGTCTTTTACAGAACAGCATGAGATTCCTGGAAATGACTTTTTAGCAAATACAGTATATTCATGGGAACAAGAAGCATCTAAAGCACGTTCTCTTGGAATGCGAACAATCTACGCAAGACTTGGAGTTGTATTAGGCGCAGACGGAGGAGCTCTTCCCAAAATGCTACTCCCCTATCAATTCTATATTGGAGGTACAATTGGATCTGGAAACCAATGGTTATCATGGATTCATATAGACGATGTCGTTCGCCTAATTGATTTCATCATACACAAAGAAGAAATTGATGGCCCTTTTAACATCACAGCTCCCCTACCTATAAGAATGAAGGAATTTGGAGAAACCATTGCAACTATAATGAAAAAACCTCATTGGTTACCTGTCCCTTCATTTATGATTCACACTTTATTAGGTGAGATGAGTATACTTGTACTCGAAGGACAACATGTATTACCTAGTAAAGCAATTGAACATGGGTATCAATACACATTTCCGGCAATAGACCATGCATTACAAAATATACTTTCGCATACAATGTAGTACTTCTAAAACACAGTTTTACAGGGTCCCCTTTCAAAACTTTCATTTTCTAGAATCCGGAGCATTATTACACAAATAACCTTTCAGTTACTTTCCCTTAAATTCCATTAACATTGTAAAGTAACAGAAATGAGGTACCTATGAAAATATTGCTCAAACAAGCCATTGTCTATCCTATTACATCCCAAAAATTTCAAGGGGATGTACTCGTTATAGGAGAAAGAATTGCCGAGGTCAAGCCTTCCATTCAACCTACTCAAGATATGACAGTTATAGACGCTCGTGCTCTTCATCTTTTACCTGGATTTATTGATGTCCATACTCATCTTGGTCTCTATGATGAAGGTACTGGTTGGGCTGGCAATGATGCAAATGAAACATCTGAAGTTTCAACACCACATATCCGTTCTTTGGACGGAATCCACCCTTTTGATATTGCCTTTCAAGATGCTGTACAAAACGGAATCACAACTGTTCACGTTATGCCAGGAAGTCAAAACATTATCGGTGGTACGACTTGTGTAATAAAAACAGCTGGAACTTGTATTGATCATATGATTATTCAAGAACCTGCCGGCTTAAAGATTGCCTTCGGAGAAAATCCTAAAAAGGTCCATAGTAATGGAACAAAAGAATCCATAACACGTATGGGAATTATGGGATTACTTCGGGAATCATTCTATGAAGCACAGCACTACGGGCATGAAGCTGATTTTCGAATGCTTCCTATCTTAAAAGCATTACGCCGCGAAATACCCGTACGTATCCACGCTCACCGAGCAGATGATATTAGTTCTGCTCTACGCTTTGCAACAGAGTTCAATCTCGATTTACGTATTGAACATTGTACAGAAGGACACTTTATTGTTGAAGAACTTTCGAAACACAATTTGAAGGTTTCAGTTGGCCCCACTCTTACACGCCGTTCTAAAATCGAACTTAAAAACAAAACATGGGATACTTACCATATATTATCGAAAAATGGTGTGGAAGTTTCTATAACAACAGATCACCCTTATACACCAATTCAATATTTAAATATTTGTGCTGCTGTCGCAGTAAGAGAAGGATTAGACGAAAAAACTGCACTAGAAGGAATCACCATATTTCCAGCACGAAATTTACGTTTAGAGGGTAGAATTGGAAGCATTGAGGTTGGAAAAGACGCTGATCTTGTGTTATGGACTCATCATCCTTTCCATTATTTAGCCAAGCCTGTACTAACCATGATTGATGGAAAAATAATTTACAAAAAAAATAAAAAAAACTAGTTTATTTTTTTGACTAGATAAAGTATTATACGATTATAAACTGAATGAAACCATAATCAATTTGTGTCGTGATTATCATTTTCAAATTGATGAATGGGGAAGGCAAATGGTGCGCCACCAGCGTTAGAAACTGGTTCTAGTGGGTTCGATTCCCACCCCGAAATTTTTTAAAGATTGATATAAAAATTTCGAGGGTGGGGTGTTTTTTCGTCATGCTACCCTCGTGTGAGGAGGAGTTAGTATGTTGAAAAAACGCGACTTACACGACAGCCACGTTCTATACGAGTTAATGGTGGACCCAGCTGTCTTCCCTTTTGTGCGTCAAAAGGCTTATTCTTATGAAGAGTATTTATTTTTAACGAAACAAACGATTGAAGCTGAAGAGCGTGGGGAATTAATTTCACGCACAATTTTAGATGAATGGGGTAACCCTATCGGAACAATTACTTTATTTGATGTGCAAGAAAAAGCCGGATTTCTCGGAACATGGCTTGGCAAACCCTATCATGGAAAAGGCTATAATAAATTGGCGAAAGATTCATTTTTTAGTGAACTTTTCTATGAATTAGATATTGAAACAATCTTTATGCGTATTCGTAAAATAAATATTCGTTCTATTAAAGCTGCCGAAAAACTACAATATGTAAATCTAGCAAACGAAACAAGAAAAGCCGTTTATGATGAAATTAACGCAAATGAAGAAGTATATAACTTATATGAAATCCCAAAAGATCAATATACACTTGCTACAATGCGAGACACAACGTTCCAAGATGCTCACCAATTAAAAGAAGCATAATCTAAATTTCCAGAAAAAATAATTAATCATTAACATTTTACCATATACGTATATCACCCTATGTCTTTGGAAACGATAGATAGTGACTTTAGGACACGAGGTGATTTGTAATGGATAAAAAGAAACGTGACAAAACAAAAAACACATTATCTAGTACACAAGAAGTTCTTTACCAACGAGAATTTCGCAAAGCAGATCGCGCAGCGGGTTATCGCTCGAAAAGTATTTAAAGTGAGAATGAATAATTAGAAGTTTTCCCCCCTAATTATTCATTCTCATTACATATTTTTTCTACGTGATAGAATAGACAAAAAGGTTCCTTATTTATAAGGAACCTTTTTTGTGTGGATAACGTTATCCACACAATTTATAGAATTGTGAATAAATTCAACAAATCCTTCACAAGTTTATATGTTGTAACGCATAGTAAATGTTAGAATTGTGGATAGTTTTCTAAAAATTGTGGACAATGTGGATATAGTTGTTAATATTTCGACTTTACTGTTTAATGAAAGCGTAATCTTCATGTGGATAAGTTACTACTTTATCTTATAAAACAATAAAGAACCCTCTTTAAACATATAAAAGAGGGTTTCATATTAAGTAAATAATTGTGCAAGAGCAGGTGATTTAATAGGTATATGATTCGGTTCTACATGATTTTCTGTCAAAATTGTATCCACAATATGACCAGCTGGCTCCGGACGATAAATGCTTTTCATCGCTTCTTTCATTTGAAGAAGCTTCATATCATCTTGTAATAACGCCTCTGTCTTTGCAAAAACCTCACTATCATCACGAATGACAACTGCAGCTCCTTTTCTTTCAAAGTACATCGCATTTTCATTTTCTTGCCCTGGAACAGGCTTATATAAAATGACAGGTACTTGCAATGCTGCCGCTTCACTTAACGTAATACCGCCTGGCTTCGTAATCATACAAGAAGTAACACGGAATAATTCATCAATATTTTCAACATAACCAAATACTTTTAATGCATCAGGATTTTTTTCCTGTACTCCTAATAAATCCTGTTTTAACGCTTCATTCTTTCCACAAACGACAACTACTTGTAAATCAGGTAATGACATAAATGATTGGCATAGTTCTTTTACACTTCCTAATACCCCATGAGCACCTGCTACAATTAGTAAAATCTTTTTATTCTTACATAACTGATATTTATTATATATAATGTCTGGATTGATCTTCAGCTCAAAACTACTACGAATCGGAATTCCAGTTTCAACAATTTGCTCCGAGGGCACACCAATATCAACCATAATTTTTTTCACGTGATCCGTTGCTACAAAATAACGATCTACTTCCCGATGAATCCATATTTTGTGCACACAAAAATCCGTTAATACGTTATAAACAGGAATTGAAATACCTGTTTGCTTTTTTAACTCTGGTACAGCTATGATCGGAAAAGTATTAATAACAATATCCGGTTTCTCTGCTTGTAAAAGTAATTTCAAACGTTTTCTTCCAAAGTTCGCATACCAAGATGCTATTTTTTTATCATAAATTTTTTCTACGCCATAATAAAACAAGCGGTATAATTCTTTTCCTATTGTATAACTTTTTAAATATAAATATTTTGTAATATCGGTTATAACTGGATGTGATTCTCCGAACAAATCGCATACAATTACATCTTTAATTCCTTTTTGGCGAAATGTTTGTTCTAATGTTTTCGCTACTTGCACATGACCATTACCGTAATGTGCAGTTAATATTAAAACCTTGGGGTTTTTTATCAAACAAATCCACTCCTAGCTTATTGTTTCTCCATATTGCATATACGACAATAGGAAAAACATTTTCCTTAAAAATTACATAAACAGATTCTAATACTTCTCTTTCAGCTATGTACCTGTCGTGGATATGCAAAGCATATAAGATTGACCCCTTAATCCTATCTGTGCTCATATCTTTACATTATACTTTCCTATAAGAGCTTTCGCAATAACTTACAAATGTTCTCTATTCCATGATACTCACTCTTTTACTTCTTAATTCTTTTTACTATTTTGATTTCCCTTTACAATTATGTAAATTTCTCCACTTATTCCTTACAAAAATATGGATATTCTATTTTTAGTATACTCTTTTCTATATACATACTCTAGGTTTTATTGTAAAGAAAGCAAAAAGCCTAATCCAATATTTGGATTAGACTGCTTGTAAAATATGTCTTGCTTGCTCTACATTTTTTTCAGTAGGTGGTTCTACATTCGCGAGTGGATATTTATGCCCAAGTGCCTCCCATTTATATACACCAAGCTTATGATATGGTAGCACTTCAACCTTCTGAACATTAGACAGGCTTTGAATAAAGCTAGATAATTTTTGTAGATCCTCTTCATTATCCGTAACACCAGGAACTAATACGTGTCTTACCCAAATTGGTTTATTTTTATCCGATAAATAACGAGCAAATTGTAAAATATGTTCATTTGGTTTCCCTGTTAATTTACGGTGTTTCTTTGAATCAATATGTTTCAAATCCAATAAAACTAAATCTGTGTAATCCATTAAAATATCTAGCTTATTTTGGAATTCTGGTTCTTCAGAATAACAACCACCCGAAGAATCAATTGTTGTATGAATTCCAACTTCCTTACATTTCTTAAATAATTCAATTAAGAAATCTAGCTGTAGTAATGGTTCACCACCACTAACTGTTATACCGCCTCCAGAAGCTTCAATAAAAGGAAGGTAACATGTCACATCCTGCATTACTTCTTCAACTGTTATTTCTTTTCCTTTACCGATCTCCCACGTATCAGCATTATGACAGTATTGACAACGTAATAAACACCCTTGTGTAAATATGACATAACGAATTCCTGGGCCATCAACAGTACCACAAGACTCTACAGAATGAATTCTTCCTTTTATCATGTTACTTCCTCCTTTATTGAAGCAGCCCCCCTCTGCTATTTATAAAAAGCAGAGGGACACTTTTTCACTTACATACTTTCATGCATTGTACGATTAATTACATCGATTTGTTGTTCACGAGTTAATTTAATAAAGTTTACAGCGTAACCAGATACGCGAATTGTTAATTGTGGATATTTCTCAGGATGTTCCATCGCATCCATTAATGTTTCACGATTAAATACGTTAATATTTAAGTGATGGCCTTCTTTTACTGCATAACCATCAAGCATTGATACTAAGTTACGTACTTGTACATCATCTTCTTTACCAAGTGCTTTTGGAATAATAGAGAATGTATTAGAAATACCATCTTGTGCATCTTCATATGGTAATTTAGCTACAGATAATAATGAAGCTAATGCACCTTTTGTATCACGACCATGCATTGGGTTCGCACCTGGTGCAAATGGTTCTCCAGTACGGCGACCATCTGGAGTGTTACCAGTTTTCTTACCGTATACAACGTTAGATGTGATTGTTAAGATCGACATTGTATGAACAGAATTTCTGTATGTTTTATGTTTACGAAGTTTATTCATAAATGTTTTTACAAGATTTACAGCGATTTCATCTACACGGTCATCATTGTTACCGTATTTAGGGAAATCTCCTTCGATTTCAAAGTCAACTGCAATACCGTTTTCATCACGAATTGGTTTTACTTTTGCGTGTTTAATTGCACTTAAAGAGTCTGCTACTACAGATAGACCCGCGATACCTGTTGCCATTGTACGAAGAACATTTGTATCATGAAGTGCCATTTCAATACGTTCGTAGCTATATTTATCATGCATGTAATGAATAACATTTAATGTGTTTAAATATAGACCTGCTAACCATTCCATTGTCATATCAAACTTACGCATAACTTCTTCATAATCTAATACTTCAGAAGTAATCGGTGCGTACTCAGGACCAACTTGTGCTTTAGATTTTTCATCTTTACCACCGTTAATCGCATATAGTAATGCTTTTGCTAAGTTTGCACGTGCGCCGAAGAACTGCATTTGTTTACCAATTCTCATTGCAGATACACAACAAGCAATTCCGTAGTCATCACCGTAGTCAGCACGCATAATGTCATCATTTTCATATTGAATTGCTGATGTTTTAATAGACATTTTCGCACAGTAGTTTTTAAAGTTCTGCGGTAATTGTTTAGACCAAAGAACTGTTAAGTTTGGTTCTGGAGCTGGTCCTAAATTATCTAATGTATGCAAGAAACGGAATGAGTTCTTTGTTACTAATGGACGACCATCTAATGCCATACCACCGATAGACTCAGTTACCCAAGTTGGGTCACCAGAGAATAATTCATTATAATCAGGTGTTCTTGCAAATTTCACAAGACGTAATTTCATAATGAAGTGATCCACAATTTCTTGTACTTCTTCTTCTGTTAAAGTACCATTTGCTAAATCTCTTTCAATATAAATATCTAAGAATGTAGAAGTACGTCCAAGACTCATTGCAGCTCCATTTTGCTCTTTAATCGCTGCAAGATATGCGAAGTATAACCATTGGAATGCTTCTTGTGTGTTTGTTGCTGGCTTAGAAATATCAAAGCCATGAGAAGCAGCCATTTGTTTTAACTCTTGAAGTGCACGCATTTGCTCAGATAACTCTTCGCGTAAACGCATTGTATCTTCGCTCATTACACCGCCAGTTAAATTCAAATCAGCTTTTTTTACTTCAATTAAATGATCAATACCATATAATGCTACGCGTCGGTAGTCACCGATAATACGTCCACGTCCGTATGCATCTGGAAGGCCAGTAATTACACCTGATTTACGAGCCGCTTTCATTTCTGGTGTGTATGCATCAAATACACCCTGATTATGCGTTTTTCTCCAGTCTCTGAAAATACGACTAAGTTCTTTATCCATTTCGTATCCATAAGATTCACAAGCTTGTTCCGCCATACGAATACCACCATATGGTTGTAAAGAACGTTTAAATGGTTTTTCAGTTTGGAAACCGACTACTTTTTCAATATCTTTATTTAAATATCCTGGTTCATGTGATGTAATAGAAGAAACAATTTTTGTATCCATATCAAGAACGCCACCGTTTTCACGTTCTTTCGTTGTTAAATCCATTACTTGATCCCAAAGTTGTTTCGTTGCTTCAGTTGCTCCCGCTAAGAAAGATTCGTCTCCTTCGAAAACGTTTACATTATTTAAAATGAAATCGCGAACATCAATCTCTGCTTTCCATTTTTCACCTTTAAAGTTTTCCCATGCGTTTTTAACATTTTCTAATACTTGAGTCATCCTAATCTCCTCCATTTTTGATTAGTACAGGACTAAGATTTTTTATATAACAGCTTACACACTTAGAATACTACTTTTTTGCTAAAGTGAACGAAATAGTTGTGACATGTTTGTGAAATGTTGAGCAACCTACTATATGTATAGTGTTAACTTCACTTAAAAGTCTTTATAATTAACCCTTTCCTTAATTGTATTTTTTTGGTATCCTTATATACGAGTCCTATTTTGTAATATAAGAACAATACCCATTGTAGAGCTGTAATACTCTTATCTCCTAATCTGTTATAGTTTTTATAACAGAACAAAAAAAGTGTACATATGTTGTACACTTTTTTTGTTATTACTCTAAAACATCTCTTTTTCTATTCCCATCATAGAATCCACCACGGCTACCTTCTAATACAATTAATTGCTCTAATCCTTCTATATGATCACCTATAATTCGCAAGACAGCTGGAGGATGACCTATTTTTGCAAAATGTTCACTGGGACGAATGCGGTTCATCTTATCGACCTCTACACGACTTACACACGCAATTTCGAATCCTGAAAGAATAGCTTTCACTTGCGCTACGCAAGGTGACAATAAAGACCTATACCCAATTGATTTCAAACACTTCTGGCTAAACGCATTAGGTACAGCGATAAGAGATCCTACTCCTAAATCTTTTCTATCACAAGCTAAATTTAATGCATATTTAAATGCAGTTACAAGATGAAGCGGTACTCTTAAATCTAAATAATGATTTAGATCATTTAATGCGACATCCATTCCATCTGCAATAGCTTTTGCAAATGGATATAGCTCACTAGCTGGAATAACAAAATCACCGTCTATAAATAATACTATTTCTCCTTTGGCGAAATAAGTTCCAAGTGAACGTCCCACATCGTTGCCAAGTGCTTCTTTATATACAATTGTTGTTGCTCCCTTGTCTTTTGCAATCGTTGCTGTTTTATCAGACGAACCATTTACAACAACGATAATTTCAAAAGGTTCAATTTTGCGAAGCTCCTCTATAACATTTCCAATTGTTTTCTCTTCATCTTGTACAGGAATAATGACTGATAATTGTTTTCCTTTATACAACTTAGATGTAACGCCCCATCCTTGATAAAAATCTTCGAAACTTAAAGTATGATAGACACACTCTCTTTTCCTATTTCCATCATAATACCCTCCGCGCTCATCACTGCCTACTATTCGCTCCGCTACAGCTTCTATATGATCACCTATCATCCGTTTTTCAGATTGAGAAAGACCCGTGCCATACGCAGCATGCTCGGCCGGCCGAAATTTATTCGGTGTAATAACGTCAATTGCACAATGACGACTAATTCTCCATTTGCTTTGTACTAGGCGTAAATGAGCGACAATAGGATTAACGAAACATTCATATCCAATGCTTTGAACAACTTCTTTCGTCAACGCATGCGGTACAGCTAATAAAGAATCAATCTTTAATTCTTCGCGCTCTAATATTGCATTTAATATTTGGCGCCATACTGTCACGGCGTGCGGTTTTTGTTTCTTTAAAAATAATGCGTCCAAATTATTTAAAACGATGTCGGCCTGATCATGTAAAATCGGATTAAGGAATAATTGTAATTTTGAAGTTTGAATAGCAAAATCTCCATCTATAAATAGTAATACATCACCTATCGCATGTTTTGCGCCAATCGCACGGCCAACATCGTTCCCTAGTAGCTCTGTATGCTTGATTACTTTACACCCTAAACGATCAGCAACCTCTTCTGTACCATCGTTACAACCGTTTGCTACTACAATAATCTCTATTGGATTTAATCCTTTTGCCGATTGGATAACATCTGAAATCGTTTCAGCTTCATTACATACAGGTATAATGACCGATAGTGACTTAGCCATTATTTTCTTCACGGAACCACTTAATAGTTTCTTTCAATCCTTCTTCCCATGTTACTTCTGCTTGAAACTGAACAAGTTCTCTTAATTTCGCAACATCTGGTCTTCTATTTGGAATTTCTTCAAAGCCATGTGGGTACACCTCTTCAAAAGGAACTTGAACAATCTTTGAAGAGGATTTCGTTAGCTTTTTAATTACTTCTGCCACTTCTTTTATACTCTTTTCATTCTCAGAACCTATGTTAATAATTTCACCATTTACCTTCTCATCCATTGCTCGAATTGTTGCCTCTACCGCATCACTTACATACGTAAAGCAACGTGTCTGCTCTCCATCCCCATATACGAGAATGTCTTCTCCTTGCAAAGCCGCACTAATAAATCGCGGGATTACCCCTGCATATGGACCATCTTTCGCTCTTGGACCATAAATATTAAAATAACGAACAATCGTTACCGGTAAACCTTCTAATGCATATCCCAAACATAATGTCTCTTCTAATGTTTTACACACTGCATAACTCCAGCGTATTTTAGAAGTTGCCCCGTATAATCGATCTCCCTCTTCAGAGAAGGGTGGCTTTGCCTTACCATATACTTCTGAAGTAGAAGCAAAGACCACTTTCTTCTTTTCTTTTAGCGCTGCTTGTAAAATATTTCTCGTTCCATCAAAATTTGTTTCAATAAGCTCTATACTCTTTTCCATTGTCGTTTTCACGCCTAAAATTGCTGCTAAATGAAACACTACATCATGTTGGTTTACTAATTCATAAATAGAATTTTTATCTAAAACACTTATTGGAATAACTCGAATTTCTTTCATTAACTCATCATGATATTTATTTTTCCCTTTATAGAAGTTATCAACGATCGTAACTCCATAGCCTCTTTTCACCAGCTCTTCAGCTAAATGTGAACCAATAAATCCTGCTCCACCTGTAATTAAACATTTCTTACTCATACACTCACCTTCTTTATAATTCCACGTGTATCTATTACTCGCTTCATTCCTTTAAAAAGCTTCCAATCGATATTAGAGTGATCAGTTAAAATTAAAATACAACCCGCTTGTTTAACCACTTGTTCATCCAAAGAAACAGATTGGTACACCTTATCTTCAAACTTTGCAGAAGAAATATATGGATCGTGATATTCGATTTCATATCCTTCTTTTAGTAACAATTCAATAATTGGTAAAGCCGGTGATTCTCTCAAATCATTTACATCTTTCTTATATGCAATTCCTACAATTAAAACTGATGCAGGTGATTGCACCATACCTTTTACTTTCCGGACTATTTTCTCTGGCATTTCTTCATTAATCACATGTGCAGCCTCAATTAATTGACTAATTTCCCCATTTCTTTTTATTCTCCATTGGAAATATAAAGGATCTACTGGAATACAATGTCCTCCTATTCCTGGTCCTGGCCAATATGGGGTAAATCCAAACGGTTTTGTAGATGCGGCTTCAAGCGCCTCATAAAAATCAATTCCTAAACTTTCACATAGTGTGTTTAACTCATTTACTAAGGAAATATTGACTAGGCGCTGAATATTTTCAAATAACTTACACATTTCCGCTACTTTCGGAGAACTAACTGGAACAACTACATCAAATGTAGTGCTATACAACTCCTGAACTTTTTGTTTACACTTTTCTGTTTGTCCACTAATAACTTTTGGAATCGTTTGAACAGAATAGTGACTGTTAGCCGGATCAATTCTCTCAGGGGAATATCCGATATAGAAATCTTCTCCTACCTTTTTACCTGTTTGAGAAATAATAGGAATGATAACTTCCTCGAGTGTACCTGGATATGTGGAGCTTTCAAAAATGAAGGTTTGTCCTTTTTGAAGGTTTTGTTGTATATAATGTGAGGCTGAAATGAGGGCACTTAAGTCTGGTTCTCTTTGTTCATTAATCGGAGTCGGGACAGTAACAATAACATAATCACTATTTTGAAAATCAGCAATGCCTTGATCCGGTGTGTTCACTATTAATTTTTTTTTTACCAATAAACTTTGTAACTCTTTAGAAGAAACATCCGGAATATAGCTTTCTCCTTTTATAATTGATTCTATTTTTCTAATATCTTTATCTAACCCAAGTACTGTATGCCCTCTCTCTGCAAAATGGACTGCTAAAGGAAGGCCAACATACCCTAAGCCAATAATAGCTACTTTACTACTATTCATTTGTATTCTCTTCTTCCCTTCTCAATTGTTGAATGATATCTCTATCTCTATCTCCATCTGTAAAGCCACCGCGTTCGTCTGTACATTGTAATAAATACGCAATCGCCTCAATTTGATCACCGAAAATACGATCAAATGCTGAAATACGCCCATTTACAAATTCGTGTTGCTCTGGACGTACTCGATTTGTTTTTATAACATCTACTAACTCTACTGCTGTAATAGAGAATCCTTCTAAAATAGCTTTCACCTGAGCTAATGGAGGAATCACAAGAGAATCATAACCAATTTTCTCTATTACTTTTTTATGCATAGCGTGTGGTACTGCTGTTAATGAGTTATTCCATAAATCTGGTCGCTTCGCTATCAAATTCACAAAATATTTTCCCATGCTAATTGGATCTGCTGGATGAAACATATCTAATAAACACTGTAAATCATTTAATGCCACATCACTTCCATCTTCAATAGCACGCAAAAATAGAATTAAATTTGTTGCTGGAATAACAAAATCACTATCAACAAATAAGCAAATATCTGCCGTAGCATACATGGCCCCTATCGCCCGTGCTACATTATGCCCAAGCACTTCCTCCAACTCAACAACAATAACATTCTCTAGCTTTACTTGTTTAATGGTCTTTACGGCAGCTCCATTCACAACAACTATAATTTCATCTACACCTGCTTTTTTCACTTCTTGTATAACAGACCTTATAGTTGTTTTCTCTTCTGATACTGGGATAATGGCACTATATTTCGCTTTTTTCTTTTGTAATAAAACTGGTTTATACTTTCCTACAAACTCCCTATCTTTATTGCCCTCTGAAAAACCACCGCGATTACCGTATGTTTCGATTACATATTGTAAAGCTCGCAAATGATCACCCATAATACGACTAGTCGCTTTCGGATAAGGAGAGCCAGGTGATGTGCCCGTATGGACAGGACGAACTTTATTTGTGTAAATGACATCAACTGAAGCCATATCAGAAATATCTACTCCTCTAGACATCGCCATCGCTTGAAATAGTGCTGGATCCGCTAAATTCCACCACCCTAGTTCTTCAATCACTTCACGACTTATCGCATGTGGTATCGCAATTAAAGATCCTACAACAAATTCTTTTTTGTTCAAATAACGGTTTAACATATATTTTCCAACCGTCGTATAATGCGGTCTCATCTTCAAATAAACGGACCATGTTAAATTATTTAAAACAATCTCATGTCCTTGCTGTATTCCTTTAATAAAATTGTATAATTCTTCACTTTTCATGACGATATCGCCATCTAAAAATAAAACAATTTCACCTTTTGCTTCTCTAGCACCAATTGCCCGTCCCACATCATTACCAAGAGAATATCTATAATAAATCACACGGCAATTATGCTGTAACGCTATTTCTTTCGTACCATCTGTCGATCCATTATCTACTATGATAATTTCATATGGTTCCAACTTCCTTACTTCTACTAAAACTTTTGATAAAGTACTTGCTTCATTATGCACTGGAATAACAACTGACACTCTCATACTTGTATCACACTTACCCTTCCAAGCGAACATAAGCAATAATCGGAATACGTACAACTACATCTTCTGGTGGTCCATAAGAAGGAGAAGTACGAACAATTACTGCCCCATCCGTCACAGATAAAAGAACGCCTGCAATGATTTCTACAGCTGTCACAACTTGCACTAGTTCACCAACATGGTTACGTAATTCATCAGTAAATAACATATATAACTCTCCTTTCTTACGCTTCTTTAATTGATATAATACTTGTAAATGGTAATAAAACTTCTGTTCCTATTCCTTCTTGCAGTGTTAAGAAATCATCACCAACTGCTACAATCACACCCGTTAACTGTCCAACTGTCACAGTAATCTCTACGTTTTTACCCAAATACTGCTCTGCAATTTCTTTAAAAGGTGATGTATTACATTCTTTTAAAATGTTACAAATAATAGATTGAAATCTACTTGATTCAATAACTTCTTCCGTAGCTTGCTTAGAGTTTCTTTGAATAAATCTCGCGAAGTTTTGTGAAAATAAAAGTCTCTCCACAGCAGGCAATAACTTATTATCTAAAAAATAATCTAATTGTCTATTAAACAATCTCGATAGCTTTTTCCAATACTTACCGAACAAACACATACACTTCTCCTCCTATTATTTTTAAAGTATAAAAACACATCCATACATCTTAATGTATACAGAGCAGGCTTTTTTTGTGATAGGTAAGGCATACATTTTTCAAAGAAACCATCTTTTCTAGTCACACAAAAAAGATAGATGGTATCCCATCTATCTTTATGTATATTTTAATTTTTAATTGTAACAATGGCAGCTGCACTATAATAAACCGCTCGTGGTAATTCTGCCTGTTCACTTATAGAAGCTGTAACAAGTGAACCACCACTTGCCGAGAAATACTTAACAGCTTCTAAAGGAATACCATCTTCTTTTACATCAATATGCGTTCCATCTCGCCAATCTATTTTCTGCATTGTTGCTGAAAAATCGCCAGCCACTTTACCAATTTCTTCACCATCCATCCCTAAAAAGGTCCATTCCCACTTTGTTAAACTTAGTACTTGTTTCAACTCTCCAATTTTCTTTCCATCTATATTAGAAAAAGTATAGAAGTTTCGTACTCCCATCTCCTTTTGAACACGCAATAATCTTTCTCCCGATTGATTATATAAATAAAATTGTTGCTTATGTAGTCCCTTTAAAAGAAAAGAAAGTACAACTTGCCATACACGTTGAATAACAAAATCATACTCTTCTTTTAAAAACCCTACTGTATTTCCATCTAATCCAAAGTACGTTATTACTTGAAATACCCCTACCTCTTTACGAACAACAAATTTTTTTTGCTCAAATAATTCAGAAGTCTCTATATTATAATTTTCCTGTTTAAGCATTTTCGACCTTCGTTTTTCCATAAAACTATATATTAATAATCCAAATGCTGGTAGTACAACACTTATTAATTTGAGATTTTCTTTCTCAGAAGTGAATAGCATCCCTTTTTTATATTCCATCACTAATACAATTGCGACGATAATCCATACAATGACAGATACAAAAAATATGCGTTTTGCATTACGTGCGTGATGCTTATGTATACTCATATCCCTCCCCCTTTTCCATTTATCCCGCTATTCGCCGGGCAGTAAGACCCCCACTTCAAAATTCGGCGAAAGCAAAGAAGTTAGGTGGGGGATCGACTGCCCGTAAAAGCCCGATTGGTGAGGGCTAATAATCAGTGGGGATGAAGAACCCCCCCACTGATTAAAGTTTCACTTTATTTCATTATCTCATTGCCCCCTACACTTCCTCAATAAAAAAAGACTATCCAAAAGGATAGCCTCTTACACTTCAATATTTCGCAACATTGTGTAAATGTCGTTATTCACTTTACCAAATGATTTAATGTTGTTTTGAATGTTAGATAATAAAACGACATACACACTTCCGTTTTTACTAAATCCATTTAAACAATTCCATCCTGGCATTACACCGTGATTCGAATAACTTCCCGGATCTACATACCAACCAAATCCGTAATCTTTTTTTCCGCCTGTAAACATTTGATCATAGCTCTCTTTTGAAATTAACTTTCCAGAGAAGAGTGCTTCATTAAATAAATATAAATCATGTGCACTTGTATATATATCACCACAACCATATAGTTGTGACATACTTGGAATATTAGGTGTTGTCATATTGTTATTTACTATTTTATAACCTGTCGATGGAAACCTTGTTTGCTCTAGCGCTTTGCCGAAACCAGACTGCTTCATACCCGCAGTAGCAAAAATATGTTGTTTAATATATTCTTCTAACGGTTGTCCACTTACCTTCTCAGCGATGTAGGCAAGTATCGAATAGTTCGAATCGGAATACTTCCATTTCTCTCCTGGACCCCCAACACGCTTTTGCTTTCCTATTCGTTTTATCAATTCTTCATGAGAAATATCCTCTGTTCCCTGCTCATACTCTGGAATTCCTGATGTATGTGTTAGTAAATGTTTTAACTGAATACCATTACCTTGAGGGAAATCTGGAATATACTTTGCAATCGTATCCTCTACGTTTAATTTATTTTGATCCTTTAATTGCATAATAGCAGTCGCTACAAATGCCTTTGAAATAGAACCAATATAAAAAGTTGTCTCTGAATTATTCGGTACTTGTTTCTCTTTGTTCGCCATACCGTATCCTTTATTCAAAAGAACTTTTCCGTTCTTCACAATAACAGCCGTCCCGCTAAATCCTGCGTTTTGTAAATATTGATCTAATTGAGCGTTTTCATTAATTTCTTGAGGTGGTCCCTCAGCAGGCTTCTCCACAGCTTGTACTTGCTTTACTTGTTCTTCCTGCTCTTTTTGTTTTTGTACTTCTCGCTTCTTTTTTTCTTCTGCTTTCTTTTTTAGATCTTCTTGTTTCTTCATTTCTGCCGCTGCTTTTAAAGTTTCTTCTTTCTTATTATGCGCAACAATTTTTGTATACATGAAATATACAAGTGAAAATAGTAAGACGAGAATGATTGTTCTTTTTATGTATACAATCGGCCGACGTGCTTTCCCATTCGCATTATTTTTTTCCTGATCCATGATTGCTTTTTTCCCCTTATTTACCGATAATTTAATTCCACTACACAAGATTCATTCCGTATCTTTTTCATAGATTTTTGACATTCCATTCGACGTCATCCCTACTTTATCACGCACTGCACATATTACCAACCTATATGTATAAAAAAGAAAAAGAAAATTTACAAAAGTAAGATTCCCGTTAAATTGTTAACAAAAAAAGAGGATATCCTCTAAAAAATGATGTTATCAATCTTTTGGGATATCCTCTTATCTCATTATTTATACGTGTTTTTTCATATCATCGGCAACAGATTCAACATTTGTACCTACGATAACTTGGACACTCGTGTTACTTAATTTCATAACACCTTTTGCACCAGCACGTTTTAATGCTGCTTCATTTACTTGACCAGCATCTTTCACTTGTAAGCGTAGACGTGTTGCACAGTTATCAATAACTGTTAAGTTTTCTTTTCCACCTAAAGCTGCTACGTAAGTTTCACCAATTGAACCTGCAACAGGTGCGTCACCCTCTTCAGCTAGCTCGTCGTCATCTTCGCGACCAGGAGTTTTTAGATCGAACTTCTTAATTAAGAAGTAAAATACAACGAAATAAATTACTGCGTAAATTAAACCGACTCCCGCTAGTAATACTGGTTTTGTTGCAATACCGAAGTTTAAGAAGTAATCGATTGCACCGGCACTAAATGTGAAACCATCGTGAATGCCAAGAGTTGTTGTAATAAATAGAGACAGACCTGTTAATACAGCATGAATACCATATAATACTGGTGATAAGAACATGAATGAGAATTCAATTGGTTCTGTAATACCAGTTAAGAATGAAGTTAATGCTAGACCACCTAACATACCTGTAACCATTTTACGTTTTTCTGGTTTAGCAGCCGCAATCATTGCGAAACATGCTGCTGGTAAACCGAACATCATAACTGGGAAGAAACCAGTCATAAACATACCCGCTGTTTTATCTCCTGCAAGGAAGCGAGCAATATCACCATTTACAACATTACCTGCTGCATTTGTAAAGTCACCAAGTACGAACCAAAAGTATGTGTTCATTACGTGGTGTAAACCGATTGGAATTAATAGACGGTTTAATAAACCAAATAGACCTGAACCAACTGCCCCTAAATTAACAATTCCATGAGCTAATGCATCGATAGCATTTTGAATTGCTGGCCAAATTTGTGCGAATAGAATTCCTAATAGTAACATCACAACCGATGTAACAATCGGAACGAAACGTTTTCCAGCAAAGAACCCTAACCATTCTGGAAGTTTAATCTTATGGAATTTATTATAAAGAAGTCCTGCTATAACACCGACAATAATACCACCTAAAACTTTCATATCCACTTTAGTCGATAATTCGGCTGCCTTAGATACCTGTGTCATTGTATCTGCAAGCTTAGATGGATCTACATTAGCGCTATTACCTATTAAATCTTGAACTTTGCCTAATTTATCTTGTAATTCTACAGTAGAATATCCCTTACTAAGTGCATCAATACTGTTTTTCATAACTAGATAACCAATTGCACCTGCAAGACCTGCTGCACCACTACCATCAACAGACAAACCGATTGCAATACCAATTGCAAAAATAAGTGCTAAATTATCAAAAACTGCTGCACCGGCCTGTGCCATAACAGGAATATCAAATACATCTGGTTGTCCTAGACGAAGCAATAATCCTGCTGCTGGTAGCACTGCGATTGGAAGCATTAACGCTTTACCAATACGTTGTAGAAACTGCAACATTTTAATTCCCCCTAATTCAATTTATGAAATCGTTATCATTATAAGTACGCCTTAGAAAACGCTTTCTATTTACATAACCATAATAACATATAGTTGTATAGATGTGTAGTTTTTATTTTTGAATTTTTTATGGATAAATCTCCTATTTCCAAACTGTTATATAAAAGGAAAATTCTCCTTTTTTAATATAGAATACTCGAAACGAAATACCTACTATAGAACATGTAACTTTCGTTTTATCATTCCACCTTTTCATGTTATTATTTATTTCCGAGCATATCGGGAAAAGTAAACGTAGTTAATTCGAAATAGGAGCGTTGGTACTATGCAGTGCATTGAAACAAACAACTTACAACAGTTGTTAGAACAAGTAAAACCATATACGAAAAAAGGAAAGCTTGCTACTTATATCCCCGAACTAGGAAATGCAAATCCAGACGATTTAGGGATTGCCATTTTCCATAAAGAAACAGAATATATCCATGCTGGCAACTCACAAACACTATTTACTCTTCAAAGTATTTCAAAAGTAATTACACTTGCACTTGCTCTTTTAGATCGTGGTGAAGAATATGTATTTTCTAAAGTTGGAATGGAACCAACTGGTGATCCATTCAACTCTATTATTAAGTTAGAAACAACAAGTCCATCCAAACCACTTAATCCAATGATTAATGCGGGAGCACTAGCTATTACAAGCATGTTAACAGGAAAAGATAATGAAAAAAAAATGGAGCGCATCCTTCATTTTGTACGTGAAATAACAGATAATCCTACCATTAATTATTCTTCTAAAGTTGCCAATTCAGAATTAGAGACAGCTTACTTAAACCGTTCACTTTGTTACTATATGAAACAAAACGGAATTATCGATTGTGACATCGAAGAACTTATGGATTTATACACTCGACAATGTGCAGTTGAAGTAAACTGTATCGATTTAGCACGTATCGGCTTAATTTTTGCGATGGATGGATATGATCCATATAAGAAAAAACAAATTATCCCTAAACATATTACAAAAATCTGTAAAACATTTATGGTTACGTGCGGTATGTATAACGAATCTGGTGAATTTGCGATTCGCGTTGGTATCCCCGCAAAAAGCGGCGTAGCTGGTGGCATTTTCGGCTGCGTAAAAGGAGAAATGGGAATTGGCATTTTCGGACCGGCTTTAGATGCAAACGGAAATAGTATCGCTGGTTTTAAAATTCTTGAACTTCTTTCTGCTCAAGAAGGTTGGAGCATTTTTTAATTCAGAGTTATCCTGCTATACTAGCAGGATTTTTTTCATTTCATAAAAACCTCAACTTTATCCGCTATCCATCCCCTTACAAAACAGTACTAAAAGTTTCTCTATATCATGCATATTTGCTCCCCCCTCCTGAATAATATAGTACAACCTAGCGCTATATGTGGAGGTGTGAAAGATGAAACTAATATTTCAAATGGAAAAACAGCCTGTTCTTGAAAAAACGATTCTTCTTTTTATATTGAGTATTGTAGAAAGCTTGAAGTTAAAAGTGGTTTCACTCGATGAAGCTCACCGATACATATTCAATTTAGAAGTACTTGAACTACTAATGGATCGGAACATCGATGATCAAGTACTTGAACTTATTCATTTCGGAATGGGACTTGAAGACATTCATCATGTGCTTCCTGAAGAACTTGAACATACTATCGAAGAATTAAAGTGGCTCTGTATTCAAGTTTTAAGTGAGTACAGTATGCATGAAGAATCGGAACAACTAATTGAAGATATACGTTGAAAAAGCACCTATGTAGGTGCTTTTAATGTTTTTTTAAACTATTTTTATACGCCTCAATATTTACTGGTAGCTCTTCCTCTTCTAAAGTATGTTCATTTACATCTTTATGAATAAACGCACCTTTAGGCGGTTGATGGTCATGCCCTTTTTTCTTATGATCAAACGCTTTTCCGCGTCCCATACGGATCCCCCTTTCTTTAAAAGAAATCCGTATTAGTATGGAGAAAAGTACGTCGATATATGCAATCCTTTGCCATATTTCCAAGGAAATACTCGAACATTATTTTCTGTTCTCCTCACAATAACTGATCTATCCCAATAAGAATTAATAGTAAGCCCGCAATAACAGTAGCCCATTTCCCTAAGTATTCTGCTAAAAATCGTTTTCCTACATAAGCAAAACCACTAATACAAATAAAACTAAACACCCCAGAAATAGTTGCTGTAAGCCACAGATTCAAGTTTGTTACCCCAGCGTCAAATCCACCTGCAATATTATTAATAGACAACGCAACCCCTAAAACAATTGCTTCTGAAAAACTAATTGTTTTAGAACCATCAAAATCTGCTTTTTCTGGATCACGTAAAATTCCCATAAGTACATTACCATCTTTAGAACCTACAGTATTTCTTTGCCCCAAGAAAGGCTGGCACAAAATAAACACACCGATTATACCTAAAACGATTGCTCCAATTAGGTTTGCAGTAAACTCTGAAATAAATAACGCTATCCAGTTCCCAAAAAAGCCAGCTAATAAAGTAAATAAAAAACCAAAAAATGCGATGATAAAATTGTTAAGCCACGAAATTCGAATTTTACGAATGCCATATGCAATCCCAACACCTGCATTATCTAAATTAGAAGCAATACCGATTAAAAAAATTGAAAATAGACCTGCCGTACCCATAAACAGCCACCCCTTTTTCTCACTTTTCAATGCATATTATGAAAATGTTGAGCAACTGTGCCTGTCTGTTTCATATACATGTAAGAAATGCTCAACATTTTTTCAACAATAAAAAAGGAGTGCCTTCACTATGCCTAAAGAAAACCCAAATGAGCGGCTTAGTACATTAATAAAAAAACTTTTAAAAGAACGTGCCTTATCCATGCGTCAATTAGGAATGCATACAAATATTGATCCCGCAACAATCTCAAGAATTATGAATGGTAAACAACCGCCAAAACAAAAACATCTACAAAAATTTGCAGAGTGTTTGCAAGTTCCACCCCAATTGTTATTTGATGAAATGTATCCTGATTCTCCTCACATTAATAAAGAAAAGACGGATATGTACACATCTCTTGATACAATTCAGCAAACGCTGCAATCCTCTAACTTATTCGATTTCGACTATACAACAACTCGCGTAAAACAAGAACTTGAAAACTATGAACGCTATGCTCAGACAACAGAAGGTGAAAAACGTATTCATGAAAGTTTCGCGAGTAAATTAGAACAAATTGATAGCGCTGGTCCTTTTATTGAACAATTAACCGATATGTATCAACAATTTTGCAATGAAACTATCTCAAAAGAAGAGCGTGCAGTTCTTGGAGGCGCATTACTGTATTTCATTTTATCGACAGATATTATTCCCGACTATCTCTTTCCAATTGGCTATTTAGATGATGCGATTGCTGTTGAATTAGCGAAAGAGAAATTAATCGAACTAAAACGAAAGACATAGAAAAATAAAGAACTATTTCAGTTGTTTCTGTTCAACTCTGAAATAGTTCACTAAAAAATCGTACAAGTATACATACCTGTACGATTTCAACACACTAATCTATTTTTTCGTGTGACACCATTCATATATAAATGCTGTTATTACTTTTGTAAATTCAATTAACTGTTCTACTTCAACTTTCTCATTTATTGAATGAGCTTCTTCTAATGTACCTGGCCCGTAAATAACAGCTGGAATATGAAATTCACTAAACCAACCACCATCCGTTACCGTTGCAGACATATCTAAAATTGCATTTTTAGATAGAATTGATTCGTGTACTGAGCTAAGAGTTTTTACTGCTGCATGTTCACGATCTACTTCTAAAGAAGGGAAAATTTCGCCACGGTCCACAATCATTGATTCTCCGCCCCACTTAAATTGTGGTGGATTTTCACTTAACCATGGATCGGCAGCCGCTACTTTCTCAATATACTCTTCAATTTCTTTTATTATTTGTTCATGTGTTTCATTCGGATAGAAGTGCACCGTTATCCATAACCGGCACTCATCCGCAATAAACGCTGCATGCCGTCCGCCTTCAATAACAGCTGGGTTAATTGTTGTGGTTCCAGATGGATAACCTTCATATGTTTTCATAACTGCCCAATGACGCTCTAATTCTTGTAAACTTTGCACAATTTTCATCATTTTTTCAATCGCACTCGCTCCGAATAAACGTCCTCCAGCATGAATCATTTGCCTGCGTGTTGCATCATGAAACGTCTGGGGGCTTTTCACAGTAATCCATCCAGTAATTACGCCGCCCTGTCCTTGCATATGTAAATCACTTGTATCCACTACGACTGCAAAATCAGCATCATAACCTCTTTTGCAGCATTGAAGTGTACCTGCTTCTCCAACTTCTTCCCCAATTACTGATTGAAAGATTAAATCTCCAGGTAATTCAATGCCAGCTTCTTGTAAAAGTTGAATAGCAAATAGTGCTCCAGCCAGTCCTCCTTTCATATCCGCCGCACCACGTCCAACTAACCAACCATCTTTTATAAATGGCTCAAACGGATTGGTTTCCCACGCTTCATCTGCTGATACTTCAGCTACATCCACATGTCCATTAATAATAAGACTTTTATGTGTGTCACTTTCTAGCCCTTTTCTCACCCCAACAACGTTCGGGTCATTCGGATATACATCCCATTTATCAACACTAAAATTTCGTTTTTTTAGAAAATCTGCAACAAATTCTTGCGCCTCATTTGTGTTTCTCGCCGGCGGTGCTGGTGTTTCAAAACGAATTAAAGTCTTTGTAAGCTCTAGTAACTCATCTTTTCGTAAATCAATCTGTTCTAATAGCTGTGAAACTTCTTGATTCATCGCTAGTTCCCCTTTGCATACATAGTATGTTTCCAGCTTTATTGTCACAAAAAAAGAGACTGTTTACAATTTTACAGTCTCTTTTTTTAGCATAAGTTTCTAATATATTTATAAACTTTCTGCCTCTGTTGTATTTGTTTTTTCAATATGTTCTACCTTACGTGCCTTATTTCTTGTCGCACGGTAAAACAGTAAACAAACAATCATAAATGGAATACCACAATATAATGCCATTCTTTGTTCTGGAATAAAAGCCATACCAACAATTACTGTTACATTTAATACTAACGCAAGCAGTGGTACGAATGGATACAGCGGTGTTTTAAATTTCAAGTCCTTCACATCCCCGCCCTGCTTAATGTATGACCTTCTAGCCAACAAGTTAGATAGAGCAATAGATGCCCAAACTAATATCGCCCCGAACCCGGCAATAGAAAGTAGCCATAAATAAACTGTATCTTCCGCATAAATACCTGATAGTAATGAAAGGCAACCTACAATTGTACTTACAATCAATGCATAAATAGGAACACCATTTTTAGATAACTTACCGAAAATTGGACTAATCATTCCTTGATTAGACATAGACCATAGCATACGAGAAGTTGCATATAATCCTGAATTCGCAACGGATAGAACCGCTGTAATAATAACGAAATTTATAATATCGGCTGCATAAGGAATACCAATTTTATCAAATACAACTACGAATGGACTTTCTATCACTCCCGCTTGCTGCCAAGGGAATAAGCCTGCAAGAATGAAAATAGATAATACAAAGAACACAAGTATACGCCAAACTGTATTATTAATTGCCTTCGGAATCGTTTTCTCTGGATTTTCACTCTCTCCAGCTGCAATACCAACTAGTTCCGTTCCTTGGAAGGAAAAATTAACTGCAATCATCGTAATTAAAATGGCTGATAATCCATTTGGAAACAACCCACCATAATCAGTAAAGCTAGAGAACATCGGTGCTGGTTCATTTCCTTTCATATCTAGAAAACCAAACATTGCTGCCCCGCCTAAAATAATAAATGCAATGATTGTAATTACTTTAATACTTGCAAACCAAAATTCAACTTCTGCAAAACTTCTTGAAGATAACGCATTGATAGCAAAGAGAAGCACCGCAAACGCTACACACCAAATCCATGACGGTACATCAGGAAACCATCGTTTCATTAAAATACTAACTGCAATCAGTTCAATACCTATCGTAGCAGACCAGTTTAGCCATGACATCCAGCCGACTACATAACCCGCTGCAGGGGAAATGTGCTTTGTAGCATACGTTTGATAAGATCCTGCGTCAGGCATCGCAACAGCTAACTCTCCAAGACAGAGCATCGTTAAATACATAACAAATCCTCCAACAAGATACGCTACAATCGCTCCTCCAGGCCCAGCTTCATGAATTGTATACCCAGATCCTAAAAAAAGACCGGTACCAATAACTCCTCCAAGTGCAATCATAAAGATGTGCCTGCTTTTCAATTCCCTTTTTAACCCTTGGTTTTGATCCATCATATAAATCCCCCCTTTTCACTTTGGAAACCCATTTCATGTAAGCGTTTTTAAAAATGTTCATAATAAGAATAATTATTGAAAAGAGCAAAATACATAGTATCAATCACTACCTGTTATTAAAAGATCATCCCTCACTGTTATTAATAACTTTTTATCAGCGATAGCTTGTCCTTCTACTACTTCTAATGATTCGATATATCCACTGATTCCTACTTTAATTTCTACTTTCTGTTTATCTATTGTTTCAATTAACGCTAATTTCTCCCACTCGTATACGTAAGAACTTTCCGTAACAAATAACTTCTCTACTTTCCCGTAACAAGGACTATACACGCCTTCTATAACCATCTTCACTTTATAAACTCCTCCTTCTTATTAATCGGTACTGAAACGTTGCATATCCCTCCTTTAGAGATTTCAACTATTATTTATGCAAAATGCGTACCAATCTCCAATTCCTATTTAAAATGAAGGTTTCTCAAAAAAAAATCTTCATAACCGCAAAATTTTTCTATCATTTGAGAAGTTTTAAAGGGAAAATAGCAAAAAAATTTTGCGATTTTATAAGAATTTTAATAAAATTATAAAAAGTCAGTCTTCATAGGGTGAAATGAGGAGAAGATAATCTATGCGTACAGAAGAAATTAATTTTAAACAGATCATTGAAATGAATATGCTATATGAAACTTTACTCAATGAGCTCGATATCGGGATTCATATTATTAATGAGGAAAGTAAAACGATTATCTATAACCGCAAAATGATGGAAATTGAATCAATGGAACGCTCAGATGTGCTATATAAAAGTCCTTTAGAAGTATTCGCATTTGAAGAAAATAAAAATAGTACTCTAATAGAGGCATTAAAATTAGGAAAAACAAACAAAAATATAAAACAAACGTATTTTAACAATAAAGGGCAAGAAATTACAACAATTAACAATACTTTCCCTATAATAGAAAACGGAAAAATTAAAGGCGCTATTGAAATTTCAACAGAGATTAGCCATTTCAAACAAACAATGAAAACGAACCTTTCTCGAAAACAAAATAATAAGTTTACCTTTGATCACATAATCGGTGATTCTAATGCTATTCAATCTGTCATTACAGAAGCAAAGAGAGTAATTCGTACATCCTCATCCATACTTCTCGTAGGAGAAACAGGGACCGGTAAAGAACTATTTGCACAAAGTATCCATAATGAAAGTCAACGTTCAACAAAACCATTTATTTCACAAAACTGTGCCGCTATACCTGATACACTCATGGAAAGCTTATTATTTGGTACGAACCGAGGTGCATTTACAGGAGCTATCGATAAAGCTGGTTTATTTGAAGAAGCAAATGGAGGAACTTTGTTATTAGATGAGATCAACTCATTAAGTCCAGCACTTCAAGCGAAGTTACTACGAGCTATACAAGAAAAAACAATACGAAGAATCGGAGGCACACAAGAAAAAGAAATTGATGTTCGTATTATAGCAACTATTAATGAAGATCCTCTTGAAGCTATTACACATAATCGATTACGGGAAGACTTATATTACCGATTAAGCGTCGTTACTTTATGTCTCCCGCCTTTACGTGAACGAAAAGAAGATATTCCTGATCTTGTGCAGCACTTTATCGAAAAGTACAACATTCAATTTGGACTTGGCGTAACGGATCTAGATGTACATGTAAGAGAATTCTTGTATGCATATGATTGGCCTGGAAACGTACGAGAATTGGAACATATCATTGAAGGTTCGATGAATTTAGTTGAAGATGAAAATATTATTACAGCGTTTCATCTTCCCGCTCGCTTTCGTGAACAAATAAAAAAAGAATTCAATATGCAACCTTCCCTAACTAATAACGAGGATGATGCACCTAAAACGTTAAAGCACACAATAGAGACAATGGAGAAGAACTACATCAATCAAATTCTGACAGAGTATCACGGTAATATCTCACAGGCTGCAAAGTTTTTAGGATTAAGTAGGCAAAACTTACAATATCGAATTAAAAAATTGCATTTACACATATGAAATGAAACTTTAATCAAATATAGGATGAATCCGCTTCCAAGTGCAAATGAAAATTGGGAAAATATGCTACAATAAACATATAACATACTAGAAAGGAACGATATATATGAGTAATGATAACAAATTAAAGTTATTACAATACTTAGCCTTCTTCCCTACCCTTGTATGTATGATGTTACTAGTTGATATGAATGCTTATCCTTATGCAAAACTATTAGCAACAATTAGCGGCTCCTTTGCAGCTATTATGCTTGCTACTTTTTGGAATTTGAAGATACGTATGAAGAAAGAAAAATCTTCTTAATGCCAAAACAATAAAAAAATCGAGCTTACACAGCTCGATTTTTTTATTGTTTATTAAAATTCAACATTCTCCAAATACAAACCACTCGCCTCAGCAAGACAATTAATTTGATTACGTTGTTTTTCCTCTAAAATATTTGGGATTGCGTCCGCATCTAATTGTCCTAATCCAACTTCAATTAATGCTCCAACAATTTTTCGTACCATGTTATGAAGGAATCCGTTACCACTTACTCTAATTTGTACAAATCCTGCTTCTTCCATCACTTCAAGTGTATATACTTCTCGAACCATAGACTTTTTCTTTGATTTCGCATTTGAAAAAGCAGTAAAGTCATGTGAACCAACTAAATGTTTCGCAGCTTCTTTCATGCTTTTCACATTTAATTTTTTATTCACATGCATGCTGTATTTACGCATAAATGGATTTGTATGCTCTTCATTCCAAATTTTATAAAGATATGTTTTTGCTTTAGAATTATAACGGGCATGGAAGCGATCTTGTACTTCTTCTACATTTGTAATGCTAATATCGTTGGGTAAATATTGATTTAAATATTTTTTCACTTTATGTTCCACTAACTTCTCATCACTTTGAAAGTTAGCAACTTGATTCAAAGCATGTACACCCGCATCTGTTCTACTACAACCGATAATTTCAATTTCTTTTCCGATCATTTCAGATATGACACTCTCGATTTTTCCTTGAATTGTATTATCGTTATTACCGAGACGTTGCCATCCTTTAAAACGTGCACCATCGTACTGAATCGTTAATTTATAATTATTCATTTTACTCTCCTTCATAGAAAATATTCCCTCATATCGTGAGGGAATATGAATACACTTTACTTTCTAACAAGCTTCACTACATTTTCTACATGGGCTGTATGTGGGAACATATCAACTGGTTGTACATATTCCACTTCATAACTCTTCATTAATGCTTGTACATCACGTGCTAATGAAGAAGGATTACAAGATACGTAAACAACTTGTTTTGGTTTCACTTTTAAAATTGTTTCCAGTAATTTATCATCGCAACCTGTACGGGGTGGATCGACAACAATTACATCTGGACGCCATCCTTCTTTTACCCATTTCGGTAACCATTGTTCAGCTTTACCTGCTTCATATTTCGTATTTGTAAATCCGTGACGCTTCGCATTTTTTCTTGCATCTTCAATCGCTTCTGGAATTACATCCATACCACGTACTTCCGCTGCATCATTTGCAAGCCAAAGACCGATTGTACCAACACCACAATAAGCATCTACAATTTTCTCATCGCCTGTTAAAGCAGCTGCTTTTTTCGCTTCATCGTATAAAACAACTGTTTGTTCTGGATTTAACTGGAAGAATGCACGTGCTGATAATTCAAATGATAAATCACCTAGTGTTTCTTGAATTACTTCTTTTCCAGCTAATTTAAATGTTTTATCACCGAAAATAACAGATGTTTTACGCCAGTTTACGTTTTGCATAATTGATTTAACAGCTGGCATCTGTTTTTGTACTTCTGCGATAAATTGATCTTTATTTGGTAATTCTTCTTTTGTTGTAATAAGTGTAACTTGTACTTCCCCTGTTTGAACTGCAGTACGTGTCACAATTGTGCGTACTAAACCTTTTTGTTTTTTCTCATTGTAAATAGAAACATTTAATTTTTCTAATATACGTCTTACAACTTTTGTCGCTTCATTCGTTGCTTTATGTTGAATCATACAGTGAGCAATATCAATTAACTGATGTGAATTTTGCTTATACAGCCCTGTAATAACCTTTTCGTCTTTACGTCCCACTTGTAATTGACTCTTATTACGATAATGCCATGGGTTTTCCATACCAAGCGTTGGACGAATTTTTTCTTCCAAGCTGTTGTTCATATACTTCTCGAATGCTTGTACGACGATATCACGCTTTTGATTTAATTGTTCTTTATAATCTAAATGTTGCAGCTGACAACCGCCACACTCTTCATATACCGGACATGGTGCTTTCACACGATGTGGTGAAGCTTTACGAACTTTTTTCACTTTCGCTTCAGCGAAGCCACGCTGAATTTTCGTTGTTTCAGCAACAACTTCTTCTCCTGGTAATGCCCCTGGAATGAAAACAACTTGTCTCTTAAAATAACCAACGCCTTCTCCGTTAATCCCAAGACGTTTAATTGTCACAGGAAACGTTTGACCAACTTCCAACTTACTCTCATGTTGCTTTTGTATCATTATTACACCTCTACTCTATACTTTTCCATAAATATAACGCTGCATAACTGCAGTATGGTTCACACTCTTGTTTCACTTTTTCTAAAAATGCATCATCAGGTTTATCATCTAATTGAAATACACCTTGCACTGCACGCTGAATCCCAATGTCCGCTTTCGGAAACATATTTTTCCGTCCAAGCCCGAACATTAAAAAATTTTGCACTGTCCATGTACCAATCCCCCTAATTGGTAACAATTGTGCGGAAACCTCTTCATCCGCCCTGGTTTCTATACTCGCTAAATTTAATGTACCGCTGACAATACTTCGACCTAACCCTACTATATATTCAGCCTTTCGCTGACTAAACTTCTGCTCCCTCAATTCTTCTATTGAAATATTTGCTACTATTTCTGGAGTGGGGAAAAAGAATACACCGTTCTTCTCTGTTCCATATCGTTTCACAAACTGTTCTGTTAACACAGTAGCAAATTTCAAATTTATTTGTTGATGAATGATACAGCGAAGAAGACAAGCAAAATAATCAAACTCTAAAATAATTGGAGTATAAGCATATGTTTCAAATAGTGGACGTAATGATGTGTTTAAAAAATGATTTTGTATATCTTGAAACGGTTCATTCCAATGAAAAATGGCCCTCATTCGTTTCATGACTTTCTCTTGATCTCCTGCCTGACTAGAGATCCAAAACTGTGGATTTTGAACAGTACCAATCCCTTGCAAGCGAACAACAATCTGTTCCTCGTCTATACAAAGCGGGACATAAATGACTTTCTCATCTAATTGAATGACGTTAAGAGGATCAAAAGATAAACGTTTTAATACCTCTTCAAAATGATACGGATACTCTAACGTAACATGTTCGCTCCACATACGTTTCCCCATCCTTTTTACACATCATTATAGCATGAGAAAACCGCAAGCATACATGCTTACGGTTGATTGCTTTTTACTAAGTCATCTAGACTTTTAAAATGATACCCTTTCTCGCGCAAATCATCAATGATTTTCGCAAGTGCTTCTGCATTATCTTTTGATATTGCATGAAGTAATAAAACAGATCCTGGATGAATCATCGTCATTACATTATTATGTGCATATTGCCATCCTCTTTGCTCGTCCACTTTCCAATCCAAAAATGCGAGTGACCAAAATACATTATAATAGCCCATTTCTTTCGTAAGAGCCAACGTTCTTTCACTAAATACGCCGCGCGGCGGACGTACATATTTTACTTCTTTTTGCCCAGTTACTTTTTTAATCTCTTCCGTTACACTCGTTAATTCTTCACGAAGTTTTGCATCATTTACCGTTGTAAAATCAGGATGACTCCACGAATGATTTCCAATAATATGTCCTTCATTCTTCATTCTTAATAACAAATCTTTTTGTGTTTTAATATAATGACCCGTTACAAAGAAAGTTGCCGGTACTTTTTTCTCTTTTAATACATCTAAGATTTTCCCTGTGTATCCATTCTCGTACCCATTATCGAATGTTAAATAAATATCTTTTTTCTTTGTATCCCCTAAATAAAACCCACCATTTTTTTGTAGTAAATCTGTGTATAACTTTCCTGCATCTGGTACTGTTTCATTTTTAGGACGCGGGATTCCCCAGTTATGTGGAGTATTTGTATAAGCTAATGCTGAAACTGGAACAAGTGCCATCATAATTGAAAAAATGAGACCGATATATAACCATTTATATTTCATAAATAGTCTCCTTTCCATATATAATCGTACTTGTAGTTTCTGTTGCCGTGCATTCTTTCATGCTGAACATGTTTTTCTATATATACCAAAAAAATGCATCTCGAATCATTCGAGATGCATTTTTGTTTACTTAAATACTGGCTCTTTAAAGCTAGCTAATTTTTCAAGTGATGTTTTATCAACATCTGCATGTAAGCTATTACCATGAGAATCCATCGTTACAACTGCTTTAAATCCTTCGATACGTAAATGCCACATTGCCTCTGGAATACCAAATTGTAAGAAATCAACATCTTTTACTTCTTTAATACATTCGGCATAATATTGCGCTGCACCGCCAATTGCATTTAAATATACACCACCGTGCTCTTCTAAAGCCGCTAATGTTTTTGCACCCATACCACCTTTTCCAATGACAGCGCGAATACCGAATTTCTTCATAATATCGCCTTGGTACGGTTCTTCACGAATACTTGTCGTTGGACCTGCCGCTTTAATTTGCCAGTTTTCATTTTCATCTTTCACGACAACTGGACCACAGTGATAAATAACTTGTCCTTTTAAATCTACTGGACAATCGTTATCCATTAAATGCTTATGGATTGCGTCACGACCTGTATACATCATGCCATTAATTGTTACAACATCACCAACGCGAAGTTCACGAATTTGCTCTTCTGTAATTGGTGCTTGTAATACAATCTCACGTTGCTCTGTTTTTTCTTGCGCTTCTTGCTGAAGTGTATCCTCACCTTCTTGATATAGCCAATCCATAATTTCACCTGTTTCAGGATGGATTGTTACGCCAAGGCGGCGATATGCCCAGCAATTATACGCAACAGATACGTAGAAACTAGCTGGCAGACGATTATACACGCCAATTTTACAACCAAGTAAAGTTGTTTCTCCGCCAAATCCCATCGTACCAATGCCAAGCTTATTCGCATTTTCTAATACGTACTCTTCAAGTTTTTGTAACTCTGGTACTGGATTGACATCATCTAATGTACGGAATAATTGATTTTTTGCTAATTCGTAACCTGATGTGCGGTCTCCCCCGATACCAACACCAATTACACCTGCACTACAGCCTTGACCTTGCGCTTGATATACAGCATGAAGAAGGCATTTACGAATCCCTTCTAAATCACGGCCAGCGCGTCCAAGTCCTTCTAATTCACACGGTAAGCTATACTGAATATTTTTATTCTCACAGCCACCACCCTTTAGGATTAAGCGTGCATCAATATAATCTTTTTCCCATTGTTCAAACTTAATAACCGGTGTACCTGGTCCTAAATTATTTCCACTATTGTCTCCAAAAAGAGAATCAACAGAATTGGGACGAAGTTTACCATCTTTTGTCGCCCGCTCAAGCGCATTATAGATAGCTTCCTTCAAATGTAATTGATTCACACCAACTGGTGTATAAATTTTAAACGTTGGCATCCCTGTATCTTGGCAAATTGGCGAGATGTTATCATCAGCCATTTTAATATTATTCGTAATTGTGCCAAGTGCCATCGCAGAACGAGTCCCTGCATTTTCTCGTTCTTTCGCTTGTTGAATCGCACGACGAACATCTTTCGGTAAGTTCGTTGACGTTTCAACAATTAGTTGATACATGCTTTCTTGAAGCTTTTCCATTGTTACTTCCCCCTCAATTGTGAACGCTACCAAAACGTTATGAGCTGAAAATTCCATCGTTATGCTCTTCAGCTTTTTATTTGTTTCACGCTATTAAAGCATAAATGAAATTTTTCACAACTTGATTATACCTTTTTTTCTACCGTCCTTCTATTATCCATACAGAAAAAGGCTGCCAATTTTGCATTGGCAGCCTTTTTAATATATTATTCGTCTTTTTTAAATTGCTCACATTTTAATTCTAATTCATCTAACATCGCAAGAAGACGATCTACATCTTCTAACTCTACTTCTTCAGGTTCAATTGTATCAATTACTTCAATGAACATATTTAAACGTTCTTTTAAATATACTAGTTGTGAATCTTTATCTTCAATTGCTTTTCCCATGAAGGCACTCTCCTTTTAATTCGAGATGCTTTTATTATACCGCAAAAATGATTGCTATGGGCATGAAATTTCATCAATTTGTCACAGCCATTCATTCAAATGTAAGCCCTCTCTCTTTTTTCACAAAAAAGTTTCACTTTATAAAAAGTACATATTCTTCTATTATAGAGAATGGACAAATTGTTATTTCAATAGTCAAAGGAGTATTTCATATGACGATATCACAAAAAATGAAGCCGATTACTCCTTCTTACGATCCATGGGAAGCGTATATGGACCTTGAAGAGTACGGCAAACTACTATTAACAAACGTTGAGTTTACAACGACAACGTTATGCAATATGCGTTGCGAGCATTGTGCTGTTGGTTACACATTACAGCCGAAAGATCCAAATCCGCTTCCTATGGAACTTTTATTAAAACGATTAGATGAGATTCCTCATTTACGTTCTTTAAGTATTACTGGCGGAGAACCAATGCTTTCAAAGAAATCCGTCGACAACTATGTAACACCACTCTTAAAATACGCTCATGAACGAGGCGTTCGCACTCAAATCAACTCAAACTTAACTATAGATTTAGCACGTTACGAACAAATTATTCCTTATTTAGACGTATTGCATATATCTCATAACTGGGGAACAATTGATGACTTCGTTGAAGGTGGATTTGCAATGATGGAACGTAAACCTACTTATGAACAACGTGCAAAATTATTTGAACGAATGATTACAAATAGTAAAGCTCTATCAGATGCAGGTGTACTCGTATCAGCCGAAACGATGTTAAACAAAAGGACTCTACCGCATATTGAACATATTCATCGTCAAATTGTCGAAGAGATGGGCTGTAAACGTCATGAAGTTCATCCAATGTATCCAAGTGACTTCGCGAGTAATCTAGAGATCTTAACAAAAGCTGAAATTCGAGATGCAATTGAGCATTTACTAGAAATTCGCGATGAAAATGTATGGATGTTATTTGGAACTTTACCTTTCTACGCTTGTAGCGATGACGAGCGAGACATCGCCACATTTAAGAAATTACAAGAAAGCAAAAATGTAACAGTTCGTAACGATCCAGATGGTCGTTCTCGTTTAAACGTCAACATTTTCGATGGAAATATTATTGTAACTGATTTCGGTGACGTTCCTCTTCTAGGTAACGTACAAACAAACACACTACAAGAAGCGTATGACAAATGGAGTGCTTCAAAAACAGCACAATCATTAAGCTGTCACTGTCCTGCAGTAAAATGCCTTGGACCAAATGTTCTTGTAAAAAATAGCTACTATCCGACAGAAGACTTCTTATCAAAAACAGCAAACATAACATTTTAAAGTTCAACTTTAATCAGTGGGGGTTTTGTTCATTCCCCACTGATTATTAGTTGAACCAATTGCCCACAAATAGCGGGATAAATAAAAACGTCAGCTTATAAGCTGACGTTTTTTCATATTATTGCGAGTGAGAAGAAGAAATGAATTTAAAATACAAATGATCATGAATTGGAATAGCAGCTCCGATTCCTTGTGAGGTAATATTTTTTACTACAAGCCTCTTTTGATTTCCTTTTAACACAAGGTACACTTCTCCAAATGTTACTTTTCCTTTTTCATTTACTGCTGGTGTATAAGCGTATAAATATCCAAGTTGACTCGGACTAATATTATACACACGCTCATGTCCAGTACCATAACCAATGGTCGTTTTAAATGCAAGTGGCAATTGTACTTTTTCAAGTGCTTTGAGAAGCATCATTTTTTTCACATCCGCAGTATTTTTCATATCTGCTGTTAAATCACCTTCAACCGTCTTTTGCGTTTCTTGCTTATAGCGTAGCGGATATAAGCGATCTCCTCCGCGATTATCGTACACATTGCGATTTACTTGTTTATATTCCCAATTAATCGACGTATCAACCGATTCATAATTTAAAGCCCATTGACCTAGATAAATCTTCGCTCGGTACCCTACCGCAAGCGGCGCATTCGAAATTGTCGTTTCATTAAACATTCGAATTAAGTCCGGATTTTCAATTTTAATATTTGCTGTTTTCAATAGTTCTTGAGCAAACTTACTCGGTTGTAAGCGCGGCAAATCTTGCGCATCATTTGGAAACGTATTGTCTTTAGAAATATTTAAAACAGATGAAGGCATTTTTGTTTCTACCGTTGTCTTTGCAAAACTCATGTTAGGAAATAATAGAATAAACGAGACCATAGTTGAAAGACATATGCTGTATACTCGTTTCACCTGTCTGGCTCCTTCCTATGTAAAGGTATATATACTACTTTGTTTATTGTTTTCTCTCAATACAATTGTTATGCCTATTTTTCATAATAAATAAAAACCAATTCCCATAATGACATACGCCGCTAATAAAGTACCGCCTTCAAACCAATTTGTATCTCCATCATTTGAAATCGCAATCGTTAAGAAAACAGCTGTAATCATAGAAACAAGTTCTGGTATTGTAAATACTAAAGGCATCCTTTGTGCAAGGAACATAGAAAGCAGTACTAATACAGGAGCAACAAACATGGCAATTTGCAACGTAGAACCGACTGCAATTTCAACTGCAATATTTACTTTATTTTTATACGCCATAATAATTGCAGATGCATGTTCCGCTGCATTCCCAACAATTGCAACGATAATAACCCCTATAAATAACTCTGACCAACCAAATGACTTTGCAACTGTCTCAAATGTATGCACAAGCGCCTCTGACACATAAGCGACCGCAATTGTCGCTATTGCTAAAATGAGTAGCGCTTTACCTTTCGACCACTCTGGTTCTTCCTCATGAGCTACTTCATCCGTTTTATGTTGATATACACCACGATGCGTAACGAGCTTAAATAGCAGTGCAGCAAGGTACATAATAATCATAATGATAGAAACACCGATACTTAATTGATACGTCTTCCCAGCATCCATCTTCATTGAAAAAATCTCTGGAATAACAAAAGCTACTACTACCGCAAAGATTAATAAAGCTGAATTATGCCTTGCATCATATACATTAAAACTTTGTCTTTTGTATTTAAGCCCTCCTATAAAGAAGGATAGCCCTCCTACTAATAATAAATTCCCAAGTACAGAACCCGTTAAAGAGGCTAATACAACCTCAATTAATCCCGCCTGAAGTGCAAAAATCGAAATAATTAGTTCAACAGCATTACCAAAAGTAGCATTTAATAATCCGCCTATTCTAGGTCCAGAGACAATTGCCAAACTTTCTGTCGCTCTCCCCATAAAACCCGCTAAGGCGATAATAGTAATGCAATACACAGCGAACATAATTGTTTGAGGCCAATGAAGCATTTTTCCAAGTACAGAAAGTGGTACCCCGATCAGCGCTACTATAAGAAATATTTTATTAAACATGCTTTTCATCCTTCCATCGTATGTATTTCTCCTCGATATTATTATTATTCTTCTCCTAACTTGTCCGATTTCATCACAATTACGTTTAAAAAATCGGATTGAAGAAAACAGTATAAAAGATATTTAAATTATCTTGTTTAAACGGAGAAAACAATAAATTATGAACAGGGGTTAAAAGCATGCATTTAAAAGAAAAAATTGAAACTATTATTTGCGGTCAACGAACTGGTGTATTATCTACTGTACGTGAAAATAAACCTCATAGTACCTTTATGATGTTTTTCCACGAAGATTTTGTGTTATATGTTGCAACAGATCGGAAATCAAAAAAGATAACAGATATCGAAAACAATCCAAATGTACATGTACTACTTGGACGTGAAGGAAAAAAATTAGATGAAGATTATATTGAAGTTGAAGGCTTAGCCTCCATCGAGGAAGACTCCACATTAAAAAACAAGTTTTGGAATAATAGCTTAAAACGCTGGTTACTTGGTCCTGAAGACCCTAATTACGTATTAATAAAAATCAATCCCGACACAATTTATTACATCGATGGTGCTGGTACGACGGAGCCCGAGTTTTTACGACTATAAAATAAAACAAGCCCCCTTTAGGTGGGCTTGTTTTGTCGAAAAGTTCTTCTGAAAAAAACAATAAAATAGGTGGAACTTTCTAAAGATTCTGTTATATAATAGCAGTAACTTAAATAAACTGTATTAAAACAGATTGAGAGGAGAAATCAAATTGATGAAAAGAGAAGAACGCAAAAACATGATTGAGTTTATTGAAAAGAAAAAAGGGATTGAGCGTGATGAATTATTGTTTATGACAGACGATGAAGTAGAACATATTTATAATGTAACGTACTTTTTGTATGAAGAAATTGCAGAGTAGTATAATAATCCCCACCTTATTAGAAATATAAGGTGGGGATTATTTCGTTATTTGCGGAGCGGTAAAATCCCACTGATTAAAGTTTCGCTTTATACGTGAGAATGGTTTTCATGTATAATAATGTAAGATTGGAGGAATTTTACTATGAGTTCATGGCTCTTATTCGCACTATTATCAGCAATCGCTGCTGCCCTTGTATCTATTTTCGGAAAGATTGGTTTAGATGGAATCGATGCCAATGTTGCAACAACGGTTCGTTCTATTATTATGGCATTATTTATGGTGGGCGTTATTATTATCCAAGGTAAATTTCAAAATATCGGCGACGTACTGCTAAATAAAAAAGCACTGCTCTTTATCACATTAAGTGGGGTTGCAGGTGCTTCGTCATGGCTATTTTATTTTCTTGCCCTTAAAACAGGGAAAGTTTCACAAGTGGCTCCTGTCGATAAATTAAGCGTCGTATTTTCTATCATCCTCGCGATGATTATACTCGGTGAAAAGTTAAACTTTATGACTGGCGTTGGTGTAGTCTTTATTACAGCTGGTGTATTATTTATTGCTTTCAGCTAAAAAAACCGCTAATAGCGGTTTTTCTTTTTCTTTATATAAAACCATACAATACATGTAACAACTACTGAAATGAATAAAATCCATACTCCGTAATGATGTAGGCTATACTCAACGAAACGCCACTTCTCTCCTAACTTCCAACCAAGTCCAATAAAAACACTTATCCAAATAAGCGCACCACCGTAAGCGTACAAACAAAAACGCCAAAGTGTTAAATTCGACATCCCAGCAAAATATGCTGTTAAATGACGTACTCCCGGGATAAAGTAACCAATCATTAAAAGAAATGGTCCATATTTTTCAAATAAAATATGCGTTTTTTCAATGTGATGTTCTTTAATTCTAATCTTCGGTCCATATTTTTTTAAAACAGGGAGTCCAAGTTTTAAACCTAATATGTAGCTTAATGTAATACCTAACATCGCACCAGCCATCCCGCTTAAAAAAGCAGCAGTTCCTGACATAACTCCTTTAGAAACATTATAACCAACGAAGGTCAATAAAAACTCGTCTGGTATCGGTAATCCAACAATTCCACCGGCCAACGCTATAATAATTCCAAAATACCCATAATGCGCGATTAACTCGCCAATATGTTGTTCCATTCGGAAAACACATCCTATGCACGATCGTTATTCCACATTGTGCCCTTTCTATCTTTCAGACAAACATGGTATACATATTCACTATACATTGTTTTTATAATGAACTCTACTTCTATCCATTCCTTTAGCAGGAAGAAAGTGAACCATTAATCAGTGGTGATTTGTTCATCCTCACTAATTTTTAGCACACACCAATTGTGCGCCCGACTCCCTCCTACTTCCCTTGTATTCACCGCTTTTTAAAGTGCTAGTCTTATTATCTGTAAATAGTGGGATTAAAAAATAAAAATTCATATGCTTGTTTTTTTGTTACAATAAAGGAAAGTTACTTTTCGCAACGGTTTAACTCTCAGGAAAAATGATATATCTAGCAAAAACATAGTTTGGTCGATATAATGCAACTTCTACCTATTAAAAGAACATACACCCTTTACATACAACATCATTTTTCTAAATTATACAGGGGGAACGAACATGACCATTGAAAATCAATTTATCCAAAAGGTTTACTATAAAACATTTTTAACAGAAGAAACTTCTACTCCAGTATCAGAAGTACTCGGTGAAGCATATATAAATGAATCTACAAATGAATTCTCCAACATTTCTAATATCCGCTTTGCTCAAGGTGAATTTTATTACCAAAATAAAGACTTTGAAGCAGCGATATTTAAATGGGAGAAAGTAAATAACGAACTTGCACTTTGGGCAACCAAAAATATTGCAGATTCTTATTTTGAACTAGGATTCTTGCCAAAAGCAGAAGAGATTTATCAATCTATTCAAACGGAAGATACAACTCTTACAATGGAAGTTTCCTTACAACTTCTTTCTCTGTACATCGAACAAGATCGTTTAGGTCTAGCATTTAAGACGATTAGTGAGGCCGTTGCATTTCAACCTGACTATCCTAATATTGCTGCAATTGCTCGCTCATTCTATGAAAAACAAGAAGATTGGAATAATGCTATCGAACTTGCCGTTCAAGAAGGAATTCGAACAAAATCGTTACACTGGTTCGATACTTTAATCAATTATGTGAATCAAGGATTCACGAAACAAATCAAACCAGAATATTTCTATGAATCTTTAAAAGCATTATATGCAATTGATCAAGTCCAATTTAAAGAACTTGTTATTGCGCTTTGGAACAGCTATCAAAATGAAAACTTGCATCTACCTTGGATTCAAACAATAAATCATTTATTCTTACATATTGAAACAGACAACAATGACGATTGGCATGAAATTGTTGAACGCTATCAAGATACGTACTTTGAGTTAATTACTGGTGAGCATTTCATGCATGAAATGCAGGGACTTGTACCAGATTTATTAACCAATTGGTTTAGTTTAACGAAAGCAAAAGATGCCCTATTTGTCTCTGCTGCAGTGTTAGCATGGAATGAAGTTTCACCTACAACTTTAGAGTCATTACTCGTAAAAAGTGCGGGAGCCCTACTTTCTAATTCAACAGCTGAAACAAATGTAAATATGGAAACAGTTTCTCATTTATTCGAAACAATTGCTGTATGGGCTGAAAAAAACGATGTGGATTTAAGTCATCAATTTACGTTACTCGTTCACGAACTGTGTGATTTAAATGTTACACAATTACTAATAGCGGGAACTAGTGACCAGGATAAATCATCATTCATCAATTCTATACTAGGAGAGAACATCTTAACTGAGACTGTAACAACTCCTATTCTATTTAAAGATGATAGCCAAACTGAAATAACAGAATTCACTGCGTTAGATGTACACAATATACCTAGCTTTGATGAATTCCATCAAAGAATGGCTACACCTTCCGAATCAGAACTTGAGAAAAAATGTATAGAAATTAAGTTACCAAGTAGATTTTTAAGAAAAAATAAATTTGCATTTCTTGTTACGCCACCTGTTCAAGGGCAAGTGGATAAAAATAGCTCATATTTTGAATACTTACAAGCAGCAGATAGCCTTATTTACGTATTAAATTCTTCTTCACCATTACATGGTGAAGAACTTGATACATTACTTTATTTACGTGAACAAGTGCCAAATTTACAAATTCATTTCGTATTACACACAAATAATACGACCAATAACGAAAAACTAATGAGTAAAATTAAAGTCCATTTCCCAAATGCACAGTTCTTCCCATACTCTCCTTCACAAGAGAGTAGCCAGCAACTTGGAGACGTGACAGAGTCTATTCTTTCTAATCTAGCAGAACGTAACATGGAACAAGAACGTATAGAAAAACTAATATGGTTTACTCAAAAGACAATCGCATACCTTGTAAATGAACGTGTGGAGTTAGAAAATACATTAGTGAAATCCGTACGCTGGAATAAACATATCTCAGTTAAATTAAATGGATTTATTAACAACCTTACTGCTCTTGAAAAAGATAAAATTCGTTCTATTACAGAATCTTATCTTTTAACGAAAGAAGAAATCACACGAGATATCCATTCTCAAATTCCTGAATTATTACAGAGTTGTTCTGACCTCGTTCAAGAAGATAGCGACTTCAAATTAGTTCATGAAGAATTAAATACTGCGATGAACGAACGAGTTCAAAAACATGTACAACAAGTGCTTCTTCCTAAATTTACTGGTTCTATTCAGGAATGGATTGAAACAGCTCATAATGAATTTATTCAAGCTCAATCTTATTTAGATGAAATGAGTGAAACGTTTAATAAATTATATAAAGAAGAACGCATGAAACTTCCTTGTGATTTCAAATTACTAGATGACTGGCATCGAGATGTTGTACGCATGACAAATAGAATTACAGTAACGAACATCAATATTTTATTACGCTTTACACCGACACAATTTTTCTTAAAAAGTGCGGGAAAACTATTTGGTAACATGCAAAAAAATCAGTCTATGCTCGCAAACAAATATAAACAATACATCGAAACGGAAGACTATACGGAAATTGCTCAAACAATCTCAAAACAATTCTTCCTTCAATTTGAAGTATTTGAAGGCGCATTAGAACGAGATATCATGATGTTCTTTAAAGATCCACTTAGCATATTGAAACAAAATGTAGAAGCAGCTCAACTTGAAATACAGGAAGACGAGCAAACATTAGCAACATTAAGAAGCAACCCAGAAACTTATCACGATCCGTTAGCATTCTTTAAACTGCAACTATTGCAACACAAATTCGTTTTAAGTACAAACAAAAACAATGAAGACGTCTATGAATTTAATGAGTCTCCTACGATTTAACATAAAAAACCAAGCAAATTTCAGTTTGCTTGGTTTTTTACTTTAATTCATTATTTTCATATGTTCAAATGGATAATAAATTGCCGCTAATTCTCCTAATACATCTTCTCTATCAATAAGTCCTAAACCATTTCTACTATCTCTGCTTATTAAGCGATTATCTCCCATAACAAAAATCTTATTTTTAGGAATTGTAATCGGTCCAAAGTCCTCTGTTAAATTCATAAGTTTTTTTTCAGCTTGTTTTTTATTACTATACAAATACGCTTCCTGTGTCACTTCATGATTCACATATAATTGATCATTTCTCACCTCGATTACATCGCCAGGCAAACCAATAACCCTTTTCACATAAAAATTATCCGTCTTCACAACAATAATATCTTCTCTCCCATAACTTTCAAACTGCTTTGCTAACTTATTAACAATCAGCTTATCCCCATCTTGTAACGTCGGCTTCATGGACGCTCCTTTTACAGTCGTAGGAAAAAACACAAAAATTTTCGCTAAAAACACTAACAAACATGCAATTGCAATTGTTCCAAAGAATTCACGCAAACGTTTTTTCTTTTGCATCATTCCACCATCTCATCATCTTTTTACTTTTATTATAAGGAATTCAACTGTAAAATTTCCACAAAATTCTGAATTATAAAATTGTAATATTACAAACTTAAAAATAACATCCTCATAAATTTATTATTTTTATATACCATAATCTATATTTATCTCACTATTTGCGAACAGTAAAAAAGATACCCTCAAAATAGTCTATCCACTATTTTGAGAGTATCTTTTTATATTCCCACATATACAATACACATTTGAGCCGCTACATATGTAAACCAAATCCAAAGTGGTTCATACTTTAATTTGCGTCCTCCAATATCTGTCACGCCTATAATAAAATCAGAAATCACAAATAGTAAACCACCAAAAGCCGGTATCCACCATATTCCTATATTCTCATAGTATAGGGCGAATGCAAAGCAAGCCATTCCTCCAACCCACAATCCGTAAATTAGAGCTCCTATCGTAAACAATTTATCTTGTTTATCATTTCGTATAAAAAAGAACCATCCTATAATTAGAAAGAGTCCGTATACGAGTAAACCAATCCAAAAACCATTCCATGAGATGCCTGTTTGCAAAAATGCTTTTACATAAAAACAATGCGCAAGGGCAAAAGTAATCATACCTCCAATTAATCGATGACCAATTGGAATCAAACCTGCCATAAATAAATCTCCTACAGTTGATAATGTCATACCTAGTGCAACCCACGTACTATACGCTACTGATGGATCTTGTAACCATATCCAAATTGCACTTGCTGTTAAAGAAAAACTAAGAATAAGACGCACCGCTAAAGGTAACGGCATATTATTTCTTGTTTTTTTTGTCTGTCCTATTGCGTACATTGCACCAATTAAAAAAAGAATGATTTGTCCAATTAACACCATGTAAAGTAGATTCATAACATGTTCTCCTCAATAAATGCTTTTTGTATCTTTTTTCGTTACACCTAGTCTATTATCCTTTTTCTATATAAAAAAAGAAGAACAGTACTGTTCTTCCATTGTAATCGTTTTCCTGTTATCTATGCTACTTGTTTTTCGTTCGCCCTTTTCTGCTTAGCTGTCGTCCGATTCACCACGATAATTCCCGCGGCTACACATGCCAAACCGAATAATACAAATGAATGAATTGCTTCTCCTAAAATCATGCTCGATAATAACACACCAAATACGGGTATAAAGAACATGTACATTGATACTTTTCCAACCTTGTTATACTTCATAATTGTATTCCAAATGCAAAAGCCTGCTGCGGATAAGAAAGATAAGTAGAGAAGCATAAGTATTGCATGTACACTAAATGTAAATGGCATGGCTCCAACTTGCAAAACCCCTATACATAATAGCCCGATAGAACCAAAAATCATTTGGTATGCTGTCATATAGCCAACATCTAATGTTTTGCTACCTTCTTTCGCCAATATGTTTCCATATGAATACAACATTGCTGCACTAAGAAGTAATAAGCTACCGATTCCGAAATGGAATGACAAACTACCATCACTCGGTACATTTACTAAAATGACACCACAAAAGCCAATAGAGACCCCAATTATTTTTCTCATATTGAGAGCGTCATCTTTATATAAAAAGTGAGCGAGTAAAATTTGAAAGAATGATGATGTTCCTGAAATGATAGCTCCTTCAATGCCAGAACTATAACTCATTCCAATATAAAAACATATATATTGAAGAAATGTTTGAAATAAACCAATTTGTACTAACTGTTTCCCCGTTCCTTTTTTGAAGCTCATATCTTTTCCTAACACTTTAAAGAATAATAAGAGCATGACTCCAGATAAAAAGAAACGATAACCAGCAAATAATATTTGCTCCCCAACTTCTTGTGGCTGAATTCCAAGTTCAGCATAACTTAATTTAATAAATGGGAATGCGCTCCCCCATAAAAAGGTCGCTACTATTGCAGCAATTAGTACGCCAATCGGATGGGTAAAAAATTTCTCTGTCTTCACTTGTTGTCTTCCTTTCCGATCTTTATATGAACAATATTCATATATACCAAAGGAAGTGTGAAAACACAAGTTTTCAGTTTATACGCAAACAAAACATATCATCTAACGAAAACATATGATATACTATAGAATAATTACAACATAATAACTATTAAAATCAGATTCAACAGAAATGCTGCTATCCATTATGGATGGCAGCTTTCGTCGTTTTATAGGGGTTTCGATTTTGATTCTTTTTCTCAATAAGAATTTGGAAGGAGCGAGTAGAATGAACTCAGAAGTAAAAACATTACAAGTACAAAAGTCTATTTCTCATCCCTCTTTATGGGATACATTAAAGAAACATCATGAACTTATATTTGCAATCGCATCTGGTATTTTCATTTTAGCTGGTTGGTTATTCACAAAGAACGATGCAATGAATGTAGGCATTACTTGCTATATCCTTGCTTATATAGTTGGTGGATATGCAAAAGCGAAAGAAGGTATTGAAGATACCATTGAAGAGAAAGAGCTAAATGTCGAAATGCTCATGCTCTTCGCTGCTATCGGTGCTGCAATCATTGGCTACTGGGCAGAAGGCGCGATTTTAATCTTTATCTTTGCACTGAGCGGTGCGATGGAGTCTTATACATTAAGTAAAAGTCAAAAAGAAATTTCAGCGCTTTTTGATTTACAACCTGAAGAAGCATTACGTATTTCAAATGGAACCGAAGAACGTGTTCCTGTTGGACGATTACAAATTAACGACATTATTTTAATTAAGCCAGGTGAGCGCGTTCCTGCTGACGGTACGATTCATAACGGTGAAACAAATATCGATGAAGCAGCAATTACTGGGGAACCTATTCCAAATGAAAAAAAATATGGCGATGAAGTATTTGCCGGTACTGTAAATTTACGCGGTGCTATCGAAGTTAAAATTACGAAGCCGAGCGATCAAACATTATTCCAAAAGATTATCCGTCTCGTCCAAAGTGCACAAAGTGAAAAATCACCATCACAACTATTCATCGAAAAGTTTGAAGGAACATACGTAAAAGGTGTACTACTCGTTGTTGCGCTTATGATGTTCGTCCCTCATTTCTTACTTGACTGGAGCTGGAATGAAACGTTTTATCGCGCTATGATCTTACTTGTAGTCGCATCTCCTTGTGCACTCGTTGCTGCCATTACACCAGCAACGTTATCTGCAATTTCTAACGGAGCAAGAAATGGAATTCTCTTTAAAGGTGGCATACATTTAGAACGCCTCGCTTCAGTAAAAGCAATCGCTTTTGATAAAACAGGTACATTAACACAAGGAAAACCTACCGTAACAGATGTATATGTTCGAGAAAATATGACCGAAAAAGAAGTACTTTCTATTACAGCAGCAATTGAAAGTCACTCAACACATCCTTTAGCTGAATCTATTGTTAAATATGCACAACATGCGCATGACATTACATTAAAAAAACCAGAAAATGTTGAAGATGTAACTGGTTTTGGGCTAAAAGGAATACTCGAAAACAAAGCTTATAAAATAGGTAAAGCTGATTTTATCGGTGAAGAAACAAAGACATTTCATAATGGTATTTCTGCCTCACTTGAAAAAGAAGGTAAAACTGTCGTTTATATTAGTGATGAAGAAGGCATTCTTGGACTTATCGCTTTAAAAGATACACTTCGCCAAGAAACAATAGCTGCTATTCGCGAATTACAAAGCATCGGTGTCGAGGCAATTATGATTACTGGAGATAATGAAGAAACGGCAAAAGCTATTGCCTCTGAAAGTAATATAAAAGAATATTACGCATCATGCTTACCAGAAACAAAAGTTGAAACGATTAAAAAGCTAAAGGAAAAATACGGGACAGTAGCAATGGTCGGAGATGGTATAAATGATGCCCCTGCACTCGCTACTGCTAGCATTGGTGTAGCAATGGGAGAAGGAACAGACGTAGCTTTAGAAACTGCAGACGTTGTACTTATGAAAAACGAATTATCTCGACTTTCTCAAGCGATCCGCTTATCAAAACGAATGAATCGTATTGTAAAGCAAAACGTAATCTTTTCACTAGCTGTAATTGCAATGCTGATTTGTTCAAACTTCTTGCAATTTTTAGCTCTTCCATTCGGTGTTATTGGGCATGAAGGAAGTACAATTCTTGTCATTTTGAATGGCTTACGATTATTAAAAGGAAACAAATAAGAAACGGGTCCCTCATAGAGGACCCGTTTTTTTTAATGGTAGCTATTATGCCCGTTCGCACTCCCACTCGTTTTATGCTTTGGATGCGAACTACTCTTTTGTTTATTGTTATTTTTATTGTTGTGATTCTTTTTATTATTACTCATGAAATATCCCCCCTGTTCTCTATTATTATGGAACAAGAGCTCACTTTTCATTACGGGAATTATTGTCACCCGTCCTATAATGATGGAGTAAACCATTAATTTCACCGCCAAGTAAAATGACCCATCCAGTCAAATAAAACCATAACATTAAAATAATAATACCACCGAGACCACCATATGTATTGGCGTAATTCGCAAACTTATCTACATAATAAGCAAATGAGTACGATACCACAATCCATCCTACAGTAGCAAATGTTGCTCCTGAAATGACTTCTCTTCTTTTTAACTTTCGATCTGGTGCAAATGTATATAAAAAACTAAACAATGCAAATAGCACGAAAAAACTCGCTACTAATCGCGTAATACTCCACACGTAAGAAAAACTATCCGATAACCCAATTGCTTTAAATACCGCTGCTCCAATGACTTGTCCAAACACTGGAACAATTAGCGCAAACACAATCATAAAAATAATCGCTAATGTAAACACAATGGATAAAGCTCTCGTTTTAATAAAGGAACGTGTTTCTGTTACATCATACGCACGATTAAAAGCATTCATAACCGCATTTACCCCGTTTGAAGCAAACCATAGCATTGATAATAAACCAAATGATAATAAACCACCATTTTGCTCATTTACAACTTTATCAACGTTTACTTCAATTAAAGACATTGCATCTTCGGGTACGTACGGTTCTAATAAGTTGAGCACACTTTCTGTTTGAAGGTCAATGAATCCAAGAAGCGTAATTAAGAAAACAAGCCCAGGAAAAATCGCAAGCAAGAAGAAATAAGCGAGCTGTGCTGCCAAGCCCGCTACATCATCGCGCATCGTCCGGTCATACAAATCTTTACCAAACGAATAAGTACGATTTCTTCTCACCTTTTCTAAAATTTTTCTCATATATATTTAAACGCTTTTCTTCTCTTCTTTATCTTGCTTCAACTCAATGTACGCTTCAGTTTTTTTTTCCTCTACATTTGAGTCTTTCATAAATAGTTCACGCGCTTCTTTCATACCGCCCTCTTCAGCAACTATTGGCTCTTCTTCTGCTTTCAGCTCATCTACCTTTGAAGATACAGCTTGAATTTCAATCGTTTCTGGCTTCTCTGCTGGCTCAACCTTTTTCTTACTAAAAATTTCTTTCGTTTCTTTTAACGTCTCTACAACAGACGGCGTCAATTTTTTAATTTCTGCTACTTTCGCTTTTACTACATTGAAGTCAGCGAGTTCGCGTCCTTTATCTGTAACAGTTTGCACTTTTTCTTTTATCTTCGCATTTTCACCGATTTCAATCATCTTTGTTTTTGCTTTTTCCGCAGTATTTTTTACTTTTTCACGGTTTTCCTTCTTCAACATAGATACAGCCACACCTGCAGCTACACCAATCGCAATGTTTCGAGCAATATTATTTTTCTTTGCCATATTCCTTCACCCTTTCATTTCTTATGTTAGAAAGTATTTCTTTCTAAGCTTCCTCATATTCCTTGTTCATTTCGAATGAAAGCTAATAGCTTTGCACACCCTTCTGTTACAAGGTCATATACTTCTTGGAAATTCCCTGTATAGTAAGGGTCGGGAACGTCTGTCCAGCCACCGTCTGGAACAAAATCGGACAGTCTACCAATATAGCCTCCAGTTTTACCTAAACTTTTTAAATCTGCTATATTCTTGTTGTCCATGGCAATAATATAATCAAACTTTGTTAAGTCTTCTTTTTCTACTTGCCTTGCTTTAATTCCTTCAAAAGTGACTGCATTTTCTTTTAAAATTTTTTGTGTTCCTTTATGTGGCGGATGGCCAACATGCCAATCTCCAGTTCCTGCAGAATCAATGACAATTTTCTCCTCGAGTCCCTCTTTTACGACAAGATCTCGAAAAATTGCTTCTGCCATCGGTGAACGGCAAATGTTCCCAAGACAAACAAACAATACTTGAACCATATTTTTGTTCTTCCCTTCTTGGTGCATTTCTTTATATATACTTATAGTATAAACAACCAATTATTAATTATAAAGGAAATCCCTACTAATTTAATAGGATTGAAAAGATTCATTAACGAAAATGATAAAAAATGTTAAGATATCCTTATGTTATTTTAAAGGGGGACACTTCGGTGGATTTATCCGTAAAGTCAGAAGAAAACGTTGAATATATGGTCGAAGCTATTAAAGAAAAATTACGTATGGTTAATGCTGGAGCGATGAGAGCTGCTAGCTTTAATGAAGAAATGTACGAAGACTTACGTGACATTTATGAGCATGTTATGAAACGTGAAACATTCAGCATCAGTGAAATGCAAGCTATTACAGAAGAATTAGGTACATTAATTAAAAAGTAAAAAAAGCCTCGTTTATATGAGGCTTTTTTTTATTTCCAACAAATTCATGACAACTCTTCTCTTTCCCTCAACCAACTGTAAAATACTGTACAATGGAAGTAGAACCTCACCTTAGATTTTTTCTCCATACATACTACTCACAAATAATAGCAACACTACCATTGCTAACTGTTTTTACTGGAGGTGCTTACTTATGAGCAATTGGTACAGTAAGACGAAAGATCAAACATTAATCGACTTAGAAACAAACGAACAACACGGTTTAACAGATGAAATCGTAAATGAACGTTTAAAGCAATACGGTTCTAATGAATTAGCTACAAAACAAAAACGCACGTTATGGCAGCGTATTTTCGCCCAAATTAATGACGTCCTCGTATATGTCCTTATTATTGCTGCCCTTATTTCTGCCTTTGTAGGTGAATGGGCTGATGCAAGTATTATCGCGCTCGTTGTAGTTTTAAACGCTGTTATCGGTGTCATCCAAGAATCGAAAGCAGAACAAGCTTTAGAGGCATTGAAAAAGATGGCGACACCTAAAGCTATCGTCAAGCGAGATGGTGAACTAAAAGAAATTCCATCTGAACAAGTCGTTCCAGGTGATATTGTCATGCTGGATGCAGGACGTTATATCCCATGTGATTTACGGCTTATCGAAACCGCAAATTTGAAAGTTGAAGAATCTGCTCTAACTGGTGAATCCGTTCCTGTTGATAAAGATGCAATTTACCACCCTTCTATGCAAAGCGATGAGCAAGTACCACTGGGCGATCAAAAAAATATGGCCTTTATGTCGACACTAGTAACATATGGGCGCGGAGTCGGTGTCGCTGTTGAAACGGGAATGAACTCACAAATTGGTAAGATTGCTACCCTTTTACATGAAGCCGACGATGATATGACACCACTTCAAAAGAGCTTAGCACAAGTCGGAAAGTATTTAGGCTTTGTCGCTGTATCTATTTGCGTCATTATGTTTATCATCGGTTTTTTACAAGGACGAGATACTTTAGAAATGTTTATGACTGCTATTAGTTTAGCCGTTGCAGCTATTCCAGAAGGCTTGCCGGCTATCGTTTCCATCGTTCTTGCAATTGGTGTGCAGCGAATGATTAAACAAAATGTTATCATTCGTAAACTACCAGCTGTCGAAGCTCTCGGTTCTGTCACAATTATTTGTTCAGATAAAACAGGTACGTTAACGCAAAATAAAATGACCGTTACTCACTTTTATAGTGATAACACATACGACCACTTAGAAAATTTAAATGCAAATAATGATGCGCAACGTCTATTGTTAGAAAATATGGTGCTATGCAACGATGCGTCTTACGGTTCCGATTCACAAACAGGGGACCCTACAGAAATCGCCCTTCTTGTTGCCGGAAACACTTTTAACATGCAAAAAGATCATTTAGAAAAGATACATGAACGCGTTAACGAGCTGCCTTTCGATTCAGATCGTAAAATGATGTCAACCGTTCATACATACGATGAAAGCTACTATAGCATGACAAAAGGTGCTATTGATAAACTCTTACCTCGATGTACCCACATATTTAAAAACGGTAAAATCGAGGTTCTAACAGATGCTGATAAAAATCAAATATTAGAAGCTGCCGGGGCAATGTCTCAAGAGGCTTTAAGAGTACTTTCATTTGCATTTAAACAATACAATTCAAACGATGTGGTTATAGATCATCTTGAAGAAAATCTCATCTTTATTGGTCTTGTCGGTATGATTGATCCACCGCGAACTGAAGTAAAAGATTCAATTACAGAATGTAAAAAAGCCGGTATTCGCACAGTTATGATTACTGGTGACCATAAAGATACCGCCTTTGCAATTGCCAAAGAACTTGGCATTGCTGAAGACATATCTGAAATTATGATTGGAACTGAATTAGATAACATTTCAGATACAGAGCTAGCAAGCAAAATTGATCACTTAAATGTATTCGCTAGGGTCTCTCCAGAGCATAAAGTAAAGATTGTAAAAGCATTACGTGCAAAAGGAAATATCGTTTCTATGACTGGTGATGGTGTCAATGATGCTCCATCTTTAAAGCAGGCTGATGTTGGCGTAGCGATGGGCATTACAGGAACAGACGTTGCAAAAGGGGCAGCGGATGTAGTGTTAACAGATGATAATTTCTCATCTATAGTGAAAGCTGTTGAGGAAGGTAGAAATATTTATCGTAACATAAAAAAATCAATTCTCTTTCTACTCTCTTGTAACTTTGGAGAAATTATCGCTTTATTTTTAGCTATTTTACTCGGTTGGGCAACTCCACTACGACCTATTCACATTTTGTGGGTCAATTTGATTACAGATACACTGCCTGCATTATCACTTGGGGTTGACCCTGAAGATCCAGATGTGATGAAGGAAAAACCACGACATGCGAAAGAAAGCTTATTTAGTGGTAGCGTTCCTTTTCTTATTTTCAATGGAGTTGTCATTGGACTTTTAACGCTAACAGCCTTTATCATCGGGGCAAAATTCTATACCGGAGATACAAATTTATTTCCTCTTTTCCCAGAGAAAATTGATGAAGATGCTCTATTACACGCTCAAACAATGGCATTTGTCGTTCTTAGTTTTTCTCAGCTCGTTCATTCATTTAACTTGCGTTCAAGAACGAAATCCATTTTTTCAATTGGGATCTTTACAAATAAATATTTAGTCTTCTCCCTTCTTATCGGTGTTCTTATGCAAGTGTGTATTATCTCCATCCCACCTCTTGCAAATATATTCGGTGTACATGCATTAACGATGCGAGATTGGGGATTTGTTCTCTTCTTAAGTATCATTCCACTTGTTTTGAATGAGATCATTAAATTAGTAAAGAGAAACTAAAAGGCAATGAGGATTATTCCTCATTGCCTTTTCATTTATTTCACTATTTGTGGGAGATGTCCCCGCTGATTAAAGTTTCACTTTACCCTTGTAATTCTTTTTTTATGTTCTCAGTTAATGTAGCCATACGTTTGCGGCTTTCTTCACGCTCACGTTTATTTTGTTCTTCAATTTGTTGCGTTTCTTGCATACCTCTTGAAATAATGTTCCAAGTTTCCTCAAGTGTTTCCATCTTAATACTAGAAGAACCTGATAATCTCGCTACTTCCACACTTTGCGTTGCGATATTTTGTGCATTTTTCTTAAGTAATTCATTTGTGCGGCGATCAAGTTCAGCCATAGAATCTGCAACAAGCTTTTGACGTTTCGCATTTACCGCTTGAATAATACCATTTTTAAAGATAGGAATCGTTGTAATAAATGCTGTATTGATTTTACCAATTAATTTATTATTACCACGTTGAACCATACGAATTTGTGGTGCTGTAAGTAGCGCAACCATACGTGCTTTTTCTAAATCATCAATACGCTGCTCTAAAATTTCAACAGAGTTTTTCAGTGATTCTAATTCAATACCTGCTAATTGGTCATTGTTACGCACACGCTCTTCGTACATTGGAACCAACTCTGTATTTAAACGCTCTAATAACATTTCCCCTGCTACTACATACTTTTCTAAGTCTAAATAATATTTCAAATTTTGCTCATATAAACCATCTAACGTACCGATTGATTTTTTCATTTCATCTTGATACTTTGTAATTTCTACGTATACTTTATCCATTTCGCGACCCATTGTTTGGTACTTACTAAAGATCTGTTCAATCATTTTATCAGCTTTTTTGAACATACGTGAGAAGAAACCGCTTTTCTCTTCCGCAAAGTCTTTGCTATCGAATCTGTCCATAATTTTACCAAGCTGTTTTAATAATTCTCCAGAGTCTTCTATTTTTGATAAAGACATTGTATGTAAAATTTGATCAGCGAAACGTGAAATTTCCATAGATGGTTCTTTTCCAAGCTCGATTAATTCTAACTGATCTTTAATATCTACTGCATTATAAATACGTTGTACTTCTGCATCTTGTCTAAGTTGTAAACGAACATCTTGTGCCGTTTGCTCATTTAATTCTGTTTTCGAATCTAGTATGACTGGGTTATTCATATGGTATTCTCCCTTTCCTTATAAAAATGGACGAAATAGTCCTTTTATTGTTTGTGATAAATTTTTATAGGCTGATGAACCATGAAACTCAAGATCGAAATTAACTTCTTCAAGCCAATGGGAATCAAATGCTCCTGCTTCAATATACGGTTCGATATCGTTTCTTCCCGTTGGATTGAAATGGAATACATCTACTCCAATTTGATTTAAAAATAGTAATAAAACAGCATCTGAACGGCTTAATTCTCCGCTCTTCTCATTATTAAATATAACAATTTTCGGTACTTCTTGCGAGTAATCAAATTTCTCAAGTTGCTCTAAAATGTTCGGCGGTATTTGAGAAAGCTGTGCGAAAACATACAGTGCTACATCTTGTTTCGTCTCTTTCGCAATGGGTTTACACATTTCACTTTCGCACGTATGGATGATCGCCTCTGCAATACCATGTTGCAATCCTTCTGGCAAACGTTTATGTGGCCACCAATGACTGTTCATAATTAAATCAGGGTGTAATTTCCCCCCGCGGTCTAACGCATCTCGGTAATGATATTGGAAATTCGCTTTTTGTTCTTTCGTAAACGGAAATGTATTAATTAATAAACTGTTATCAAATGATGTAATAGCCTTTAATCGCTGAAAATATTCTTTATCATTTTTTGAGACACCTGATATTTTCGCAAATAAAGAAGGGATATAAATGTGTTTATTTTCAACAAAGAATGTTGGACGCACAAATGCCTTTTCTTTCGTAATTAAAAAGAGTTCATCATACGTTGTTTTGAGCGTACGAGCTACAGGCGTATAGGAACGAAATTGCCATGGCTTGTACAGCAGTGAGTTATCGTGGTGAAGTACTTGTTCAATTTCTTTTGAAGCCTGATACGCTACTGTCGCAACTCGCTCACGGCGGCGATCTGGAAATGGCTCAAGAGAAATGCGACCTGGATGAGACACAACAAAACTTCTTCCTTCCTCATCAACATTCTCAAATCCATCTTTTCCTTCTGGGTGATAATAAAGTACATCGCAACCGAGCATAATAAGAAAGTATAAGAAATATATACGGCTTTCCTGTGCATCACCGTACCAAATAATGCGCGGCATTTGTTTCTTATAATTAATCGTAGAGAACCACTTCGCTACGTAATTGTCACTTAACTTAATCATATCGATTAAGAAACGACGGAACCCTTCTGTTTTTAATGATTGGTTATGTTGTTTTTCATACAATTTCAATACAGAAATAAACGTCGTATGTATATAATGCTGTAAGTCAGGATTGTCTACTTGTGGTAATAGTTGTTTTCCAGACAGATGGGCGACAAGCCTATTTACTGTAAGGCCATTCGGTGCTTCTTGATGTAATGTAAAAACCTCTTGAATATGGCGCAGTTTTTCGGGATCAATCACCTTATTTAAATTTTGTTCATGCAAAACCACGATCCCTTTCACTTCGCTATAATCAAATAGCTCATTGAAATATTCATCTACATCATTAGGAACACCAAGAATACGAGTTGCTATATAACTAAACTTCATCTCATTCTCTGTCAGTTCATATTGTGGGCGTTTTTCTAAAAGCGCTTCAAATTGCTTTAAATCTGATTCGTCTTTTAATGCACATGGTTGAAGTGTAAAACGTGAAAACACAACAGTTCACCTCCAAAAACATTTACTTTTTTTATAAAGTCTCTCTTCTATTATAAACTATTTTTAGTTATAAAAAATGGGCGCTCGCATAACGAGCAAACCCATTTCAATTATTTATGATTATTTTTAGTAGCTGCAACTTCTTCTTTAGCTTGTCCAGAATTCTTCATGTAGTGAAGTATAAACGTTGCTCCAAATGCTACAACTAAAATGATAAAGAATAGCATATGACTTATTTCAATATGAATAACAGACAGTAACATTTTTGCTGCAATAATTAAGATTAAAATATATGCTGTCGTTTCAAGTTCTGGAATACGCTCTAACAATTTTAAGAATACACCAGCGATACCACGCATCATTAAAATACCGAGCATTCCACCTAATAATAGAATCCAAACTTCATTTGATACACCAAATGCAGCAAGTACGCTATCTACAGAGAACGCGATATCCATTAATTCAACCATCGCAACTGTTCCCCAGAAGACGCCAAACATTCTGAAGAGAATACTGTTTTGGTTCATACCATGAGCTTCCTCTTCTTCTGCATTACCTTTTCTTTTATCAATGAAGTATTTAATTGAAAGCCAAGCTAAGTAAAGTGCACCTAACACTTTTACCCAAGCTAATTTAATTAAGAACATTCCAATTCCAATCGCAATAAATCGGAATACATAAGCTCCAATAAGTCCATAGAATAATGCCTTTTTACGTTTTTCTTCCGGAAGGTGTTTTACCATTACTGCTAATACAAGTGCATTATCAGCAGATAACAAACCTTCAAGTACAACAAGTGTACCTATTAATCCCCAAGATACTGGATCTTGCAACACTTTAATCCACATGTCCAAGTCGAAAAACTGAGCATACGTATCAAGGATCCCTTGCAAAATACTCATCTTACCTTTATCCCCTATTCTTTGCTAGATTTATAGAAAGGTCAAAAAAAGGAAACGAATATCGTTTCCCTTCTTATGCATCCAAGCCATACGCTCTTACAAGCGCACCTAAGCCACCTTGGAAACCGCTTCCTACTGCATTAAACTTCCACTGTCCATTATGACGGTATAATTCACAAAAGACAACTGCTGTTTCAATGGAGAAATCTTCCCCTAAATCAAAACGAAGAACTTCTTCACTAGTTTCTTCATTCGCTAAACGAACGAATGCGTTTCCAACTTGTCCAAAGTTTTGATTACGGCCTTCTCCATCATAAATTGTAACTGTAATAGCAATTTTGTGCACATCTGCCGGAACTTTCTTTAAGTCCACAACAAGTTGTTCATCATCGCCTTCACCTTCACCTGTCCGGTTATCCCCTGTATGCAGAACAGATCCACAAGGAGACTGTAAATTATTATAGAAAATAAAATCGGTTTCCTTCGTACATTTTCCGTTCGCATCTAATAGGAATGCTGATGCATCTAAATCGAAATCTGATCCACCGTCATAAGATTTAATATCCCATCCAAGACCAATTACTGCTTTTGTTAAGCCAGGGCTTGTCTTACCTAAATCAATCTTCTGTCCTTTTTGCAATTGAATAACCATTTATATTCACCTCTATATTTTATATCTTTAAAAATATATCCATCAGTAAACACCTGTTTCACCGATGGATATATAAAATCTATTACTCTACATCTAAACCGAAATTATTACATAGAGATGCTAATCCGCCCTGGAACCCACTTCCGATTGCATTGAACTTCCAGTCACCTGCATGACGGTATAATTCCCCTACTACAACAGCTGTTTCAATAGAGAAATCTTCTCCTAAATCGTAACGAATTAACTCTGCATTCTTTTCTTCATCTAAAATACGTACGAAAGAGTTAGAAACTTGTCCGAAGTTTTGGCTACGACCTTCTCCATCGTAAATTGTGATTGAGAAACAAATACGTTCGATATGTGCAGGTACATTTTTTAAATCTACTTTAATCGATTCGTCATCGCCTTCACCTTCACCAGTTCGGTTATCTCCTAAATGCTCGACAGCACCATTCGCACCTTTTGGATTATTATAGAAGACGAAATCCTCTGCACCTGAAACTTTACCGTTAGCACCTACTAAGAAAATACTAACATCTAAATCGAAATCGTTTTGTCCGTCATAACGATTCGTATCCCAACCAAGTCCTACAAGAACTTTTGAAAGACCTGGATTTGTTTTTGTTAAGTCTACCTTTTGTCCTTTTTTCAATGAAATTGATGCCATATTCAATTCCTCCTCGGTTTATTTTATTAATAACGTGATACAATCTCACTTAAGTTTTTATCTTGTGTGCCTTCTCCAACAGCTGAAAACTTCCATTCACTTCCGTGGCGATACATTTCACCTGCAATTAGAGTCGTTTTGCCAGCATAATTATCCGATAAATTATAGCGTGCTAATTCTTCACCAGTTTGCGGGTTTTGAATACGAATATATGCATTACGAATCATCCCGAAATCTTGACGACGATTTACACAGTCATAAATATTTACAACGAATACTAAACGATTAATACGGCTTGGAACTTTATGTAATTCTACGAAAATTGTTTCGTCGTCACCAGCGCCTTCACCTGTTAAATTATCTCCTGAATGAATAATACTACCACAAGTAGAAAGTTTGTTTCCGAAGTAAACTAAATCGTTTTTGTTTAAAAAGCGATCCCCTTCTAACATAACAACAGATGCATCACAATCTACATTTGGTTTACTTCCAAATAATGAAGACAGAAACCCACCTGATTGTCCAATTGGATCCCAGCCTAAGCCAACCTGTAGTTTTGCTACTTTTGGTTGTCCTTTCGTTAAATCGATCTTTTGACCTTTTTCTAAAATAATAGGCATGAAGTTTCTTCCTTTCTACAAAGCATTTTCCAAATCGGAAAATATTGTATTCTCCCCTTATATTGTAGCATTATTTACCTAGTGATAAAAAGGATAAATTCTCAGTTATATGAAAACATTCATATAACTTATTTATGCTAATGTAAGAAGTGGTAAATAGCACCAACCATTCCTGCGCAATTTCCGTTTTGTGCAAGTTCAATCTCACAATTATTATAAATCTCTTTATTTAAATATTTTTCTACCTCTCCTTTTACTTCTTTTAAGAACTGCTTTCCCCTATCAGTAATTCCTCCACCTATAACAATCATTTCTGGATTAAAAATATAAGCAAGGTTACTAATTCCAATCGCTAAATGTTTAAAGAAAACCTCAACTGCTTGCGTAACTTCTCTATCTCCTTTATCATACAGTTCGAAAATCGTTTTTCCATTCCAATCACTTTCACCTTTATATTTTCGCACAAGACAAATTAACCCTGAAATGGAAGCGACCTCTTCAAACGGCCTTCCTTCTATCAACATATTTCCCCATTCGCCAGCACTAAACGAATGCCCTCTATATAAATCTCCATCTATAAAAATTGCTCCTCCAATACCAGTTCCAAGAGTAAGCATAATAAAATTTCTTTTTCGGTTTCCAATACCTTTCCATTTCTCTCCCAAAGCTGCACAATTCACATCATTTTCAATGGACACAGGAACTTGTAATACCCTTTGCAATCTATCAATAATAGGAATAGTCGCGTAGTTCGGAATATGCTCCACCCCTCCCGTTACAACCCCTTTATGAATATTAACAATTCCCGCAGTACTAATACCAATTCCCGAAATCGTATGCTCATTCATTAATTTTTTGGATAGAAGAATAAGTTTTTGAATGATTTGTTCCCCGCCCAAATGAATTTCTGTTGAAACTGTTTTATGCTTTAATACCGTCCCTGTTTCTGAAACAATCCCATATTTAATTTGCGTACCACCAATATCAAATGCAATATATTCTTTCATCTGCTGTCACTTCCTCTACTGTAATGAGTGTAAAATTCCCACCACTCTACTATTATAAAGAATTTACACTAACTCTTTTCTCTCTTCAGAAATACACCACCTTTTTCTATATATAGTTTTTTTTGCATAAAACTCTTTTTCCTATGAAATATTACAAAGGGATGTATTTTAGATGGAATATTAATTTTCAGGAGGAAATCAATGACAAAAATCTTCATTTTAGCATCAACTCTTTCTTTATCTTTTTTTAGTGGTTTAAATATCGGTAATGCAGCAACAGACAACTTCTCTTCAGTAACAAATGCGATTGTACAAAATAACGATCATTTAGCAGAAGGCAACTCAAAAGATAATAATAAACCACCAGGAAACAATGGTTCTCAGGACGATAGTGGTTCTGGCGGCAATGACTCGGGTGGCAACGGCTCGGGTGGCAATGGTTCTGGCGACAACGGCTCTGGCGGCAACGACTCTGGCGGCAGCGGTTCTGGCGGCAATGGCTCGGGTGGCAATGGTTCTGGCGACAACGGTTCCGGTGGTAACGGTTCTGGTGGCAATGGTTCTGGCGGCAGCGGTTCTGGTGGTAGCGGTTCTGGTGGTAACGGTTCTGGTGGTAACGGTTCTGGTGGTAACGGTTCTGATGGCGGTGGTTCTAGTGGCAATGGTTCTGGTGGCAGTGGTTCTGGTGGCAACGGCTCGGGTGGCAACGGCAACGGCTCGGGTGGCAATGACTCGGGTGGCAATGACTCGGGTGGCAGTGGTTCTGGCAGCAGTGGCTCTCAAGGCGGCAACCGCGTTAAAGACGATAGCGGTTCTCAGGGTGGCAATGGCTCTCAAGGCGGCAACCGCGTTAAAGACGATAGCGGTTCTCAGGGTGGCAACGGCTCTCAAGGTGGCAATGTAAAAGATAATGCGAAAGAACAAGGCGATAAGTTACCTAATACGGCAACACATTATCCTGCATCTATTTTAATGGGACTTTCAACATTCCTAATCGGTATGTTACTATTTATTCGCCGTAAAAACGCAAAATAAAAACACATCCTTCCATCTAAAACATACATGAAACAAATTGCAAAACTAAAAAGGACTTTGGATTGCATTTTATTATGCAGCCCAAAGTCCTTTTTATCATCTATCAAAAAAGCATTAATACGCTTTTCCCCAATACACCATTTGTTTAGCTTCTTTACCACAACAAATACATTCGTCAGCTAAATGCTCTTGCTCAAAAGGCATACAGCGAGAAGATACTCCAACTTCTTCTTTTAGTTTCTCTTCACAAGCTAATTCTCCGCACCACATTGCCTTAATAAATCCTTGCTTTTCATCAGCTACTTTTTTCATCTCTTCGAAATTCGTCACACTATACGTATTCTCATCGCGAAATACTTTTGCCTTATTAAATAAAGAATTATGAATTTCCTCAAGTAGTGCTGGAATACGCTCTTCTAATTGATCTATTGATATAAATTCTTTTTCTTTCGTATCTCTTCTTACAAGTACAACTTGATTCTTTTCAATATCTTTAGGACCAACTTCTAATCGAATTGGAATACCCTTCATTTCATACTCATTAAATTTCCAGCCTGGTGTTTTATTACTAGCATCTATTTTTACTCGTGCAACCTTTTGAATATGTTCTTGTAACTCTGTTGCTTTCGCTAAAACTCCTTCCTTATGCTGCGCAATTGGTACAATAACAACTTGCACTGGTGCAACTTTAGGAGGCATTACAAGACCATTATTATCGCTATGAACCATAATAAGTCCACCTATCATTCTTGTTGATACACCCCAAGATGTTTGGTGTACATATTGCCACTTACCGTTGCGATCTAAAAATTTAATATCAAATGCTTCAGAGAAATTCGTTCCAAAGTTATGGGATGTTCCTGTTTGAAGTGCTTTCCCATCATGCATTAAACTTTCGATCGTATAAGTTGCCTTTGCTCCTGCAAACTTTTCTTTTTCTGTTTTTTGCCCTTTAATTACTGGTATCGCTAAATAATCTTCACAGAAAGAAGCATATAGATTTAAAATATGTAACGTTTCAGCTTGCGATTCTTCTGCTGTTTCATGAATTGTATGGCCCTCTTGCCATAAGAATTCCGTTGTACGAAGGAATGGTCTCGTTGTTTTCTCCCAACGAACTACTGAACACCACTGATTATATAGCTTTGGCAAATCATTATAGGATTGCACAATTTTTGAAAAATGCTCACAGAATAAAGTTTCAGATGTAGGGCGTACACAAAGTCTCTCCGCTAATTTTTCATCCCCGCCATGTGTCACCCATGCTACTTCAGGAGCAAATCCTTCTACATGATCCTTCTCTTTTTGCAATAAGCTCTCTGGGATAAACATTGGCATATATACATTTTCATGACCAGTTGCTTTTAACTTTTCATCCATAACTTTCTGCATATTTTCCCATAAGGCATAACCGTACGGACGTAGAATCATACATCCTTTTACACTTGAATAATCAACAAGTTCTGCTTTTTTTACAATATCTGTGTACCACTGTGCAAAATCCTCTTCCATCTTCGTAATCGCTTGTACTTGTTCTTTTGCCATAGTCAATCTTCCTCCTTTTGGAAATACAAAAAAGCCCGTGTCCCTAAATAGGGACCGAGCTTTGCCGGCGTTACCACCCTGATTCATGCACAAAAATTGTGCATGCTCTCTTTTTAATAACGGGAAATTCCCGCTGCATATGCAGAACGCAAAGGTAGGTTCCATATCGCCTTTTTAAGAATCTTTCAGCCTAGCGGATTCTCTCTCTGCTAAAAAGGTTGAACATGTACTAGTCCTTTTTCATCGTTATAACGAAATAAATTTGTTGATTATCATAATACAAATTCTTTTTTTAAACAATAGCTAATTTTCTCATTTTTATATATTCTTTTCATTTTCTGCAGTTTTATACGTAGCTTTTTCGCGAGATTTTTACCAGTTGATGTGCAATCATACCGATAAGTGTACCAAGTAGAACGAAGAAACCAATAAATCCATATCCCATTCCTTCCCATCCACCAATCAACATCATTGTAACGGGAAAGGATGCTAAGCAAAGAAGTATTAAACTAAGTGCAAATATAATATCGAACTGTTTGTTTGGAAACCGTTTCTTTAGTAAATACGAAATAGTAAATACAAGGATAATCGTAATTCCGCCAATTATGTAAAAGATACTAAATCCATCTAGCCAATCCATAGTATTCCCTCCTTCCATCCATTCCCTTATACTTAATTATATGTTTAATCTTTCTGAAAATAAATAATAAATTTTTACCTAGAAATATATTTTTATTACTAGGTATTAATAGTAATATATAAGAATAGGCTTTATATAATCAGGAGGGAACTTTATGGATAAAGCATTAACAAATCACGTCATTATTTTATCTTTCGATTGCTTATCAGCTTTAGATTTTCCTATATTACAAAAACTCCCTAATTTTCAAACATTAATAAACAAGGGCGCGATGGCGAGAAAAGTGGAACCTATTTATCCTTCTGTAACATATCCAAGTCACTCAACAATCGTTACTGGAAACTACCCTAATAAACATGGCGTAGTTAGCAATACGTTACTTCAACCTGGACGCGAGTCACCAGATTGGCATTGGTACCGAAAATCCATTAAAGGAACAACGTTATACGATGAAGCACATAAAGCAAATTTAACGACAGCTGCCCTTCTATGGCCTGTTACCGGCAGAGCAAATATTGATTACAATTTACCTGAAATTTTTCCAAATAGACCGTGGCAAAATCAAATCTTAGTTTCATTATTTAGCGGTAGCCCACTATATCAATTAGATTTGAATCAGCGTTTTGGTCATATAAGAAATGGCTTATCACAGCCTGAACTCGATGATTTCGTACTTGCATCTGCTGTGCATACAATCCAGACGAAGAAGCCTAATGTCATGTTTATACATTTCACCGATTTAGACACTCAAAGACACTATCACGGCTTTGAATCTAACGAAACAATAGCTGCTATCCATAGACATGATGAACGGCTAGGAAAAATTATTCAAGCTTTAAAAGACAGTGACCTATACGAAGAAAGTACAATTATCGCTCTCGGTGATCATAGCGCTTTAAGTGAAAACAAAGCCATTCAATTAAATGTACTATTTCATCAAAATGGGCTTATATCTATAAATTCAAAAGGAAAATTAGTAGACTGGAAGGTCTATTGCCAAAGTTGCGACGGCTCTGCCTATGTATATGTGAAAGACAAAAATGATACGGATACAATTCGAAAAGTACAACTACTACTTGAAGAGTTACTTCAAAATAAACAAAACGGTATTGAATTTATGCTTCATGATGAAGCTGCAAAAGACTGCGGTGCAGATGGTAATTGTTTATTTATGTTGGAAGCACAAGAAGGATATTATTTCACTGAAAACTATACAGGCGATTTTATAAAAGAAATTACTGAAAAAGATGTTACGCCCAGTAAAAAATATACATTTGGTACGCATGGATACTCTCCAACAAAACCTAACTATGAAACAATTTTTATCGCTGCTGGGAAAGGGATAAAAAGCGGCGTTACCATTCCGTACATGAGACTTATTGATGAAGGTCCAACTATCGCTAGACTACTCGGTTTACACTTAGGTGAAACAGACGGATCAATTGTAGAGGATTTACTTCAATTGTAAAGAACTGTGTATATATGTAAAAGTTATGTAAAAATCATCACTGTTTCTCTTTTTATAATTTTTATTTTTGTACACTGTTAGTAGAACAATTTAAGGGGGAACATTATATGAAAAAAATGTCCAGACAAGAAAAAAGCTGGATATTATACGATTGGGCGAACTCGGTATATTCGCTCGTCATTACAACTGCATTATTCCCAATTTACTTTAAAGCAGCTGCAAAAGAAGCCGGACTATCTGGTGCAACTTCAACGGCATATTGGGGATATGCAAACTCTTTCGCTACACTTTTAATTTCTATACTTGCTCCTATTCTCGGCACAGTTGCTGATTATAAAGGATTTAAAAAACGATTTTTCACATTCTTCTTTGGACTCGGTATCGTATTTACAAGTATGCTAGCAGTCGTCCCAACATCTCAGTGGTACTTATTACTAGGCTGCTATATGCTCGCATTAGTCGGTTTTGCGGGAGCAAACATTTTTTATGATGCATTTTTAGTAGATGTTACCTCTAAAGATAGAATGGACCGAATTTCTACAAGAGGCTTTGCATTAGGTTATATTGGAAGCACAATTCCTTTTATCGGTTGTATCGCTCTTATTATTCTTGCTCAAAAAGGAACTATCCCTTTATCAGTCGGCATTGCTAGTCAAATTTCGTTCGCAATAACAGCTCTTTGGTGGGGATTATTTACAATTCCAATGCTAAAAAATGTAGAGCAAACACATTATATTGAACGTCATCCAAGACCAATTGCAATGAGCTTCAAACGCCTTGCTGATACTTTTAAAAATATTAAAGAATATAAAACTGTATTTATGTTCCTAATCGCTTACTTCTTCTACATTGACGGGGTCGATACAATTATTACTATGTCTACCGCTTACGGAACAGATCTCGGTATTAGTGCAACGAATCTATTAATCATCTTATTTGTCACACAAATTGTAGCTTGTCCATTCGCCTTATTATACGGAAAGTTATCAGAAACATTTACAGGTAAAAAAATGCTATACGTCGGTATTATTATTTATATCATTATCTGCATATATGCTTATTTCTTAAAAACGACACTCGATTTCTGGATTTTAGCAATGTTAGTTGCCACTTCTCAAGGTGGTATTCAAGCACTTAGTCGGTCCTATTTTGCAAAACTAGTACCAAAAGAATCTGCAAATGAATTCTTCGGATTTTATAATATCTTTGGTAAATTCGCGGCAATTATGGGTCCAGTATTAGTCGGTGTTACAACGCAATTAACAGGAAAAACCAACGCTGGTGTCCTTAGTATTATTGTACTGTTCGTTATCGGTGGATTCTTACTAACTAGAGTTCCCGAAAATGATACGTCCGTTACACCACCTAGTCCAAAAACTAAAACGCTATAAGAAAAAGATCCTCTTCTCATGAGAAGAGGATCTTTTCTTTATTTTTAGCGATAACGTCTTACAATTAAAAATTCTACAGCCGGCTTTACAACTATCGCAGCGCATAACGCAAACAAAAGCGGTATGTTATGAAAATCAATCCATTTATTAAAACCTACCGATGCGAAAAACAAACCAAAAATTAATACAACAAGTACATAATACGTAACATTTGCACTTATTTTTAATACATGTTTTTCTACATCTTCTTTCTCCTCCGTTGTCCCTTCCACATTATGCGATGCCAAACTTTTAAACATATAATGTAATGCGATGCTACAAATAAATAGTGCATACCAGTTTACTTGAAGTTCAGTTAACCAATAATAAAGTGCAAACACTAACGTACTTATAGCTACTAATGCCGTAACTACAAGGCTTATTTTCTCTTTCCCCAACAACTACTCCCCCTACAACTTGTACAAAAATAGTTTATCAACAGTTGTTCCTAATACTTCAGCTAAACGGAATGCTAACGCTAAGCTTGGATCATATTTATTATTCTCAATTGCATTTATCGTCTGTCTAGAAACTTTACACTTATCAGCCAATGCACCTTGTGAAATATTGTTTTCAGTGCGTAATTCATAGATTTGATTTTTCACACCATTTCTCCTAACCTGTAAACTCGTTTTTACATCATCAGTATATAGTTGGGGCATGTCATTGTCAAAAGATTGCCACAAGAAAAGGGAGCAATCCTGCTCCCTTACAATGATTATTTCGAAGCTAACGAATTTGTTAGTTCCTCTTTATTAGCGACATCTTCTTTATTTATTTGCATGCGTAGAACTGGCCCTATCGCAAATAAAATAAGTGCCATTGCTATACAAAATACAGTAACTAGTGAGGTCATCTCCTTCAATCCTCCAGCTAGTGAAGTTCCGATTAACATTGCCCCCATAAACAGTGGTAAAATTGTTCCATTTACTCTTCCAATCATATTTTCTGGTACAAGTTGAATCATAAGCGTACCGACAACGATATTAACACAAGCTAAACAAATACCTGTTCCAAACCTCATGAAACTAGTAATCCAAAATGATGTAGATAGCCCTTCTACTAAAAATGACATTGCTAATATGCTCATACCGAATACAAACATCTTTTTCGGGTTCACTTTTGAAGCGAAAACTGCAGCAACAATACCACCGATTAACATACCTATCCCATCAGCTGCGGCTAAATATTGAACTGCTTCCTTTTCCATTCCAAGACGCTCTATTACAAGAAACACTTCTAATGGATTCGTTAATCCAACAGCTAAGCCCATAACGGTGAAAGTGATCGTAATCATACGTAAATTTTTCGTATGAAGAACGTATTTCCATCCTTCTTTTATATCATTTTTTAATAAATCTCTCGCCACTTGCTCTTGTTCCACCCATTTTGGTAAAAACGAAAGAGCAATAGCAGATAACAAAAATAAAATGATTAAGCTATATAGTGACGTAAATAAACCAAGTTGTGTATACACAAGTGATCCTACCACTGGTCCAAAAATCATAAATAATGACTGTAATGTTTGGTTAAATGCAATCGCATTTGCTACCTGCTCTTCTTTTACGTAGCGCTTAAATATACGCGAAGATGATGGCTGAGAAAATTGGCCTACGATCGCGGAAATGAGTGTTGCAAAAAATATAGCCTGCCAATAATCCAGCTTTAACAACAAGACAATTCCTACAATAGACAGTACACTTAACACATCTCCAGCAACCATCGTTCTTTTCGGATTCCAGCGATCAGCTAGCGCCCCACCGATAAACGAGAAAATAAAAATAGGTGCATATTCCATAACCGATAACAACGAAACTGAAACTGGATCATTATTCGTTCGCTCCATTATGAAATACAAAAGAGCCATATTTCTGATCCAAATTGCAAATTGTTGTAAAATATCAGATGCCATAACGAGCATAAATGCTCGGTTTTTAAATAAAGCGTTCATTTTCATTCCCCTTTCATAAACCGACCGTTCGGTCTAATTTGTTTTGTAAGAAAAGCAACTGACTTATTATTCAGCTGCCATTCCTTTTAACAATACATCTATTGCCTTTTTATAAATACGTTGCAGCTCTTTATAATCTAACTCGTAGTAAAGTACTCCAAGCCCTGATAATAATCCATTCACAATATACATAAGGTCGCGCGTACTATCTTCACGAAACTCTCCAGACTGTATACCTGCTTCAATTAGTTTCTCAAACATAACATATGATTCTCTAGTTAAAGCCAATAGTTCATCCAAAATCTCTTTACTTACAACTTGGCTCATAGAGAATTCCTCTATTGCATTTGAAATGGGTTGCTGTATGTCCTCGACATGATATTCCGCGAGACCATATAGTTTTTCAGTATTCGTACTATACAACTTCTCTTTTTCATTCCATTTTTCAAGCCAATCATACGTATGCTGTTTCACTACAAATAAAAATAATTCTTCTTTACTTTTAAAGTGATAATAAATGCTTCCTTTACTTCGCTTTGTAATTTCACAAATCTCTTCCATAGATGTAGCTGCATAACCCTTCTGTGAAAACAGACTTTCTGCTTTATATGCAATTTCTTTCTTTATCTCTTCTGCACTTCTTCTCATATTTACACCTCTTTAAACCGACCGTTCAGTCTAATAATAACAAATTAAAAACCTCTATTACAAGAGGCTATATTCCTTATTTAAGAAAACGTACTTTCAAACCACGTTCGAATCATATGTATTATTCCAATTTTAAATCCTAATTTAACAAGAAATACGCCTCCCGCAGCTAATAAAAATAACACTACTTTCCCCTTATTTTTCACTTTCGGTTCCCTTTTCATTTCTATTCCCCTTAGTACGTTAAAAATATTAATCAAACGTTTGTTTAACTGTTTTTATGCATATGTAAGCCAACTAATCAAACGTTTGTTTAAAAAGAAATACGCCTATATAAGGCGCATTTTCATCAATCACCGCCACCTCCGCCGCCATCGCAGCTGCCTCCGCTATCTCCACCGAAAGATCCTCCACAATCATGTGAACCTCCATGCGAGCTATCATTATCAGATCCAGCAAAGAAAAATAATGGTGACGAACTGTTAGATGAATTATGAATGTTATTTTGTTTCGTAAGATTTACCTTCTTTTTGTTTGATCGAACTGCCGTTACGATCGTTCCAACTACAACAAATAATAGTATGACAATAATAAATTCCATATAAAAGCCTCCCTTAATCTTCGAATAATTGAATGGTTCTCTCTAAATTTTCAAGTGAAATGAAGCGCGATTCACGAAGGATCTCTTTTCCATTATAAAATAATAAAACTGTTGGCCCTGTAAACACTGCATAACGCCCCGCAATCTCTTGCATGTCTTGTAGTAATATTTCCACTTTCTCTACGTAATCATAATTCTCTAATAGACCATTTACTTTTCTTAGCATAACATCACAAACACCACAATTTTCCGTTTTAATAAAGAGCAGTACTAATTGTTGTTCTTCAATATGTGTCGCTAATTCTTCTATCGTTTCAAATTTATTCATCTTATCCCTCTTAGCGTAATTTACGAAATACTTTATCCTGATACATACGAAAAGCTGAACTCTCTTTAATCTTTCTCTTTTCCATTACCTGCTGAAAACGCAGCATTTTTGCCGTTAACTCTTCTTGTAATTTTTTTCTCTCTGCTTCATCATAACAGCACGCAATTAAGTCTTCTATTTTTAATATATCTTTTTGTAGTTCCATTTCTGGTGGAATCATACCCGCATTTTTTAAGGTTTTATAACTCATTCTAAGTTCTGGAGGTACCATTGAAAGGTCTTCTAATTGTAGTGGTTTTCCTTTTCCCGGAATATGATCAATGTCTCCATTCCGTATTGCTTGTCGAATTTTTTCTTCAGCAATGTTCAAAAAGACATCCACACCATTCGCTCCTTTACATATTTTTACTATTATTTTACATGATATTTTCTCATCTTGCTACGCTATTACAAATTGACTTCATACAATTTTTTCTCAAATTTAATTACAAGAAGCCTTTTCCTCCCTAATCAATATTTTATTTCCATGTGTAGTCTGTGTTAGAGCCATTTCATATTGAGAAAATCTTTTTGAATCAAATAAAGCGTTTACACTAAATCTTACATTTGCTACGATTTAATCACCCCCAGCTCCCTTGTATAGACTTCGTGATGTCTTATCATTTTTATCCCGCTTTAATGGGCAGTAAGACCCCCACCTCAAAATTTAGCGAAAGCAAAGAAGTTAGGTGGGGGATCAACTGCCCATAAAAGTCCGATTGGTGAGGGCTGATAATCAGTGGGGGATGAAGCCCCCCACTGATTAAAGTTTCACTTTATCTAGACGTTTCATACGTCTAGATTCACTTTGGTTTATTGGCGCATGCCTTTAAATATATCTTTTATTTTGAAAGGAGAAATGACTATGAGCTCCAAAAAATTCACACTGCTATTACTATCCCTACTACTCTTCTTACCTCTTTTTCTTACAAACTTTATTACTCCAAATGTTGCATTAGCAGATTCACCAAAGCAAGGTCAAAAAATTGTTGGGTATTTTCCTTCATGGGGCATTTACGGACGTAATTATCAAGTTGCAGACATTGATGCATCAAAGCTAACTCATTTAAACTATGCTTTCGCTGATATTTGCTGGAATGGAAAACATGGAAACCCTTCTACTCACCCCGATAATCCAAATAAACAAACGTGGAACTGTAAAGAGTCTGGTGTACCACTGCAAAATAAAGAGGTTCCTAATGGCACTCTCGTACTCGGTGAACCATGGGCTGATGTCACAAAATCTTATCCGGGATCAGGTACAACTTGGGAAGATTGTGATAAATACGCCCGTTGTGGAAATTTCGGAGAACTGAAACGATTAAAAGCTAAGTATCCTCACTTAAAAACAATTATTTCAGTTGGTGGCTGGACTTGGTCTAACCGCTTTTCTGATATGGCAGCTGATGAAAAAACAAGAAAAGTATTCGCTGAATCTACAGTAGCTTTTCTTCGTGAATATGGATTTGACGGCGTTGATTTAGATTGGGAATATCCGGGTGTTGAAACGATTCCTGGTGGTAGTTATCGTCCTGAAGATAAGCAAAACTTCACCCTACTCCTTCAAGATGTTCGAAATGCATTAACGAAAGCTACTGCAGAAGATGGGAAACAATATTTACTAACAATCGCATCAGGTGCAAGCCAACGTTATGCGGATCATACAGAGCTAAAGAAGATCTCTCAAATACTTGATTGGATTAATATTATGACATATGATTTCCACGGTGGATGGGAAGCTACTTCTAACCATAATGCAGCACTATACAAAGATCCAAATGACCCAGCAGCGGATACAAAATTTTATGTAGATGGTGCGATAGACATTTATACAAATGAAGGGGTTCCAGCGGATAAACTCGTATTAGGTGTACCTTTTTACGGACGTGGATGGAAAAGTTGCGGAAAAGAAAATAATGGGCAATACCAACCTTGTAAACCAGGTAGTGACGGAAAGCTCGCTTCTAAAGGTACTTGGGATGATTATTCTACCGGTGACACAGGTGTGTACGATTATGGTGATTTAGCAGCTAATTATGTTAATAAAAATGGTTTTGTTCGCCACTGGAACGATGTAGCGAAAGTACCTTATTTATATAATGCGACTACAGGCACGTTTATTAGCTATGATGACAACGAATCTATGAAATATAAAACAGACTATATAAAGACAAAGGGTCTAAGTGGCGCAATGTTTTGGGAACTAAGCGGGGATTGCCGTACAAGTCCAAAATATAGTTGCAGTGGACCAAAATTGCTTGATACGTTAGTAAAAGAATTACTTGGTGGACCTATTACTCAAAAAGATACTGAGCCCCCAACAAACGTAAAAAATATTGCTGTTACAAATAAAAATTCAAACTCCGTTCAATTAAACTGGACTGCATCTACTGATAACGTAGGAGTTACGGAATATGAAATTACTGCCGGAGAAGAGAAATGGAGTACAACAACAAATAGCATTACAATCAAAAACTTAAAATCTAATACCGAATACACATTTTCAATAATTGCAAAAGATGCTGCCGGGAATAAATCACAGCCTACTTCTATCATTGTAAAAACAGATGATACTGATACAACACCCCCTGGTGGAAATGGTAATGCTACCTTTTCAGTCACTTCAAATTGGGGAAGTGGTTACAACTTCTCGATTGTAATTAAAAATAGTGGAACGACCCCTATTAAAAACTGGAAATTAGAATTTGATTATAACGGCAATTTAACACAAGTTTGGGATTCTAAAATTAGTAGTAAAATAAATAATCATTACGTAATTACGAATGCAGGATGGAATGGTGAAATTCCTCCTGGTGGATCCGTTACAATCGGAGGGGCAGGAACAGGCACTCCCGCCGAACTTGTAAATGCATCCATTAGCGAAAACTAAGCGTAACCTCCATTAATTATTTCACTAAAGTTTGAATTTAGGTTTGAGTGCTCTATCCTAAATTCAAACTTTTAATGTTATGAAAAATCACCAATTATAATTACAATAACCTATTATAATTATAATTGGTTTCTAATATGAAGTTCGTGTGAAGTTCATCTGAATTTTACATGAATTTCCTTTAAGTTCTATTGTCTTCCCATACTAATCACATTATCCTTTACATATAGGAATTATTTTCATTCCATTTCAAACTATCTATATATACAAAGAAAGATAGTCGCCTATTAGGGAAAGGCATCTAAATATAAACATAACATAAGAAAAAGCACGCTTATAAGCGCACCATAAGAGTGCTTCTTCATACAATTCTCATGTAAGAGTTCTCGAAAATCATGTTAATCACAAAGAAAAGGCATTAGCTTATACAAGCTAATGCCTTTTCTTTATTCATATCGTTCAGCATCCCATTCTTCTATATTCCATACTTTTGTTATCCATGCTTCATAGAAAGAAGGCTCATGTGAGACAAGTAAAACTGTTCCTTTATATTGTTGTAACGCTTCCTGCAAAGACTTCTTTGTTTCTATATCCAAATGATTAGTCGGTTCATCTAAAATTAAAACATTGCTTTTCGTTACGATAAGTTCACATAAACGTACTTTCGTTTGTTCCCCGCCGCTTAATAAACGAATAGGTTTTAATACATGTTCTTCTTTCAATCCACACTTTGCTAATGCTTGGCGTACTTCTTTCTTTGTCATATCTGGTCGTTCTGCCCAAACTTTTTCTAATGGTGTTGTTTCTGAAGCAAACTCTTCCTGCGCAAAATAAGCAGGATTTACTCGTTCTCCAATAGAAATTGAACCGCTTAGCGGCTTTATTTGACCTAATAACGTTTTTAACATTGTCGTTTTTCCAATCCCATTATGACCAACAATCGCTATCTTTTCTCCTTTTTTCACTTGCAAATTCAATTCTGGACATAACGGAGAACTATATCCTATCCTTAGTTTTTCAGCCTGTAATATGCGACTAACTGGCTCCTCATAAACATTGAAATCAAAACGGGATCGAGGTACATGATTAACCTTTTCAATCCTTTGCATTTTCTCCAATACTTTCTCTCGACTTTTGGCCTGTTTCGCTTTTCGAATTTTATTTTTTTGAATAAATGTTTCTAACTGAGCAATTTCTTTTTGCTGTTTCGCATGCGCCGATTGTAATTGTTTCCTTTGCAATTGATAACTTTGCACAAATTTTTCATAATTTCCTACGTACCGCTTCACTTTCCGTTCTTCTAGATGATAAATAACATTCGTAATACTGTTCAAAAATACTTCGTCATGTGAAATGATCACATAAGCTTTTTCATACAGTCTCAAATACGATTGCAACCATTCTATATGGGCTGTATCTAAATAATTTGTTGGCTCATCTAGCAATAAAACATCAGCTTTTTCTAAAAGGAGCTTCCCAAGTAATAACTTTGTTCGCTGTCCTCCACTTAACTTTGAAACATCCTTTTTCAACCCTATTTCAAATAAACCTAAACCGATTGCTACTTCTTCAATTTCTGTATGAATTTGATAGAAATTAGAGCTTTCCAATATAGTTTGTAATTCTCCATACTTTACTAACAGTTTTTCTACTTCTCCTGCTCCATTCATTTCTTCAGCAATTTTTAACATTTCGCATTCAATCCTATACAAATTAGAAAATGCACTTTGTAAGTATCCTTCAATTGTTATCCCCTCTTGTAAATCCATATGCTGCTGTAAAAAACCTATCTTCACATGTGGAAACCATTCAATGTTTCCGTCATCATGTATAAGTTCTCCTGTTAAAATCCTTAACAATGTTGATTTTCCAATTCCATTTTTCCCAACTAACCCAACATGCTCGCCCTTTAATAGTCGAAAACACGCATTATATAAAATGGTTTTCTCACCATATGAATGACTTAAATTTTCTACTGTTAATATACTCATTTTTTTCTCTCCTCTACTTATGGTTCATAAGCTAAATAGAGAGCAACAGTAAAAAGCCTTATTTAATTGTGCATATAAAAAATGGGTAAGGTGAATACACCTTACCCATTACATATTATCGTAAAAAAGGATTAAGGTTCTTTACCTGCTGTCTTCAATTTAGCTTAATCGTTAAAAATGGGCAGACTTCTCCCGTATCAAGCTAAAACCATTTGAAGAACAGTTGATAAAGTCATTTTATCCTTTCACTCCTTTAACATTTGTTATATTAAGAGTATAAACTACTCTGTTATATTCTATTCTCTATTTTTTCTTTTGTTCCTTCTCATTCTTTTCATGTTCTATAAAAAAAAGCTCTTACCAGCAATTATATTTAAATCTGGTAAGAGCTTTTTCTATTTTTTCATATAAGGAGCTAATACTCTCAGAATTTCTTCCTTATCCTTCTTTAACTCAAGTGATGTTAACATATCCATCGTTCTTGGTCTAGGTAATTTCACTTGTACCTCTCCAACTATTGATGCTGGTCTTTGAGATAAAATAAATACGCGATCCGAAAGTAAGATTGCCTCATCTAAGTCATGTGTAACCATAACGATTGTTTGCTTCTCTTGGTGCCAAGAGTTTAAAAGCCAGCTATGTACTTCCATTTTTGTAAAGGCATCTAATTTTCCAAAAGGCTCATCAAGTAGCATAATTGGCTTTTCACATAAATATGTGCGCAAAAAACTAATTCTTTGACGCATACCACCAGACAATTCATCTGGATAATGGTCTGCATATTCATCTAGTTCAAATTGCTTTAATGCTTCCATTCCCTCTGTCAGCCTTTGTTTTTTCGGTTTCCCTTCGATTTCCAATGGAAGAACTATATTTTGCAAAGCTGATCGCCAAGGTAGTAATAAATCCTGCTGCGGCATATAACTTACAACATTTTGCTCTTGTACGTGCGTATCCTTATACGTTACATTTCCACTTGTTGGTTTCTCAACATTTGCAATCATATTTAATAATGTGCTTTTCCCGCAACCACTCGGTCCTACAAAGGAAACGAACTCTCCCTCTCGTATAGAAGCACTAATATTTGCTAATACATTCTTTCCATCAAAAGCTTTTACAATCTCTTTTATTTGTAATCCACTCATTTTTCACTTGGAAGGAACTCATTTGTAAAGGCATCTTTCACATCAATTTTCTTCTTAATAACTTTGTTATCATATAAGAAATTCATGTAATTCGTCCAAACTTCTTCCTTCTGTACTCCCCACGTTTTTGCATCATCTTGATATTTCGTACTTAACCATTTTTGACTTTCTTGTACTAATTCTTTATTCACATCTGGAACTGCTTTAATTAAAATATCAGCAGCTTCTTTCGGTTCTTTAATTGCAAAATTATAACCTTCTGTCGTTGCACTCATAAACTTTTTCACAAAGTCTTTATCTTGCTTCGTATGTTTTTCACTCGTAATAATAACAGGACTATAGAAATCAAGCGCTGGGTCTAAGTCTTTCACCATAATCGTATTTAACTCTTTTCCTTGGCGCTTCGCTTCAATTCCATCCCATCCGTAATATATCCATTCAAAGTCTGCATCACGACCGATTGATTTAAAGAAATCTGTTTGTCCTAAGATGATTTTTTCAACTTTATTAAAATCAGCTTGATGCTTCTCCATGATTGTCTTCAACGTCGCTTCTTCTGCTGGTCCTCCCCAGCCGCCGTAACGTTTACCTTCAAAATCTTTTGGTGACGTCATATTATCTTTTTTAAGTGATGCAAAAGCTGAAGTATTATGTTGGATGATTGCTCCTACAGATACAACAGGAATACCTTCCACACGAGCCAACGTTACATTTTCTTGTGCGCTTATTGCGAAGTCAGCTTTTCCGGAAGCTATCATTTGCTCCGCTGTCACATTATCACCTGGCTGAATAATCTCTACATCTAATCCTTGCTTTTTATAATAATCTTTCGTTTGCGCTACATATAGGCCAGTATGATTCGTATTCGGAAACCAATCTAATACTACTTTTACTTTTTGATCTTTACTTGCACTTTCTTCTTTCTTCGCCGGATTACATCCAGCTACACCTACTGCTAATAAGGCAGCCAGCATAACTTTTAAACCTTTTTTCATTTTCTGCCGTCCTTTCTATATATCCATGGTGCTGTTATTCTTGCCATAAACTCCACGATAAAATACAGACATAATGTCACCATAACAATAATTGCCGCCACACCAAATACTCGGGCTGTTAGAAAGGATTTTGTAGCTCTTGTAAGCATAACTCCTAACCCTTCGCTTGCACCGAGCCATTCCCCAATAATTGCTCCCATTACGCTATATGTAACTGCAATTTTTAAACCTGAGAAAAAGTATGGCAGCACTGCTGGAAACTTTACTTTCTGGTAAACTTGCCATTTCGTTGCCTTCATCGTTTGCAACAACTTCAACATATTTTTATCTACCGTTTGAAAACCTTCTAAAATGCTGAGCGCAATCGGGAAGAAACAAACGAGTATTACTACCATTACTTTCGGTAGCATTCCATATCCAAACCAAATAATAAATAACGGTGCAAGTACAACGATTGGAATCGTTTGCGAAATAACAAGCAACGGATTTATTAAAATACGAAATAAAGGGATAACATCCATAATAATTGCAATACTTGTCCCAATTAAAATCGCAAAAAACAGTCCGATTAGAACCTCTTGTAACGTTTGCATCGTATTCGGTAATAGTAAATCTTTCATTCCAATTAATTCTTGAACAATGGCAGAAGGCTTCGGTAAAATCCACGGTTCAATTTTAAATAATGAAACAGATCCTTCCCATATCGCTATGAGAAGGATAAGCCAAATTGTTGTAATTATTTTAGATTGCTTCTGGTTTTGCATATTCATCACGGTACTTCCAAACCTTTTCATCTATCGTTACACCAGTGCTTGGACGATAATGGATTTTAATAGAAGTAATCACTTCTTCTGCTCCAGCATCCACACAAGCTTGTTGCGCACGTTTAATGATATCAAGAAGTACATCTAATTCTCCTTCCAGCGTTGTTTCCATTGCCCCTACTTCATAACGAACTCCCGATTGTTGTACAACTTCAATTGCTTTATCAACAACAGAATACACATCTTTGTTCTTCGCTTGTGGTACTACTGAAAATGAAATTGTAACTTGTTGTGACATAGTAAAATCCCCCTTATAAAATGAAATATTAAAACAAGAAAAGGCTTTCCTACTGCGTAGGAAAGCCTTGTATGCAAGTTATTATAGAATAACATATGCTACATCACTTTAAGTAACTCCCTACGCTGGCATTATCCAGATCAGGTTGAGGGTCGATGTTTGTTTACATCCTCTCAGCCAATTGGCTCCCCGGTCCTTAATTCGTTTTCATTGTAGCATGATTTATTTTATTGAACAAACAAAAGCACGTATAATCATTGCATTTAACTTTTGAATTCCCCTATTAACTCTTGTAACTCCTGTGAAAGCCAGCTTAAAGAACTAGCTAATTCAGCAATATCTTGTACAGACATTTCCTGTTCTTTCATACTTTCTTCAATATTATTACTACTATTTGCATACTTATTTGCAATAAGTGATAGTTCATTTACAACACGAACAATATTTTGGCTATTTTTCAATATATCACTTGAATTGCTAGAAACAACTCTAACTTGATTTGTAACAGATTGTGCTGATTTTGAAATTTTTTCAAAGAAAGCACCACTACTTTGAAAAAGTTTAATTCCGGATTCTACTTCTTTTGAAGCTTTTTGTATTGAAACAACAGCTTCTTCCGTTTCAACTTGTGTTTCCCCTATTAATTTCGCTATATCTTTTGCTGATGCTTCCGTCTGCTCTGCTAATTTACGCACTTCATCAGCAACAACGGCAAATCCCTTTCCGGTTGCCTCAGCACGTGAAGCTTTAATAGAAGCATTTAAAGCTAGCGAATTCGTTTGATTTGAAATACCTGTAATTACATTTACAATATCACTAATTTCTTTTGATCTTGTTTCCAAAGAATGAATGATAGAAGATAAATCTTGTACTGCATTTTGTATTATGTTCATTTGATTAATCGTCTGTTCAATAACACCATTTCCTTTTACTGAATGATGCGTCGTACCTTCAGACTCTTTCGCCATTTGTTTTGCAATATTAGTTATCTCTTCCATCCTATCTTCCATTTCATATACAATACCTAAATACTTTGGTACTGAAGTTTCTTGTGATTGAACGCCAGCCCTTAACTCAACTATAGAACTTACGATTCCTTGGACTGCCATGCTATTCTCTTTCGTACTCACTGACAATTCTTGCGAAGATGAGGAAACCTGTTCTGCTGTCTGCTTCACTTTATCTATAATTCCTTTAAACTTCTCAATGGTATTATTAAAATACGCATTAATAATACCAATATCATCTGGTCTTTCCTCTAATTTAATACTTAAATCACCTTCACCGACTCTGCGCAATCCTTCACGTAAATCCCGCAATGGAGCAAGTGCGTTACGCACAATTAAGAATTGAATAAAAGTTGCAATTAAAACAGAAATACAAATAAACATTAAACCTTGTATAATGAACTTTTCTTTTGTACTAGGAACAATAGAAGCATCTACATCAGCTGCAACAAGTGCCACAATATTACCTTCTCCATCCTTAATTGGCTCTAATATCGTTACCCATGTTCCTAATGCGTCTTCATATACTTCTGTCATGTTTGCTTTTTTTGTGCTCATTACTTTATCATATGCTTTCATCCAAAGGTCTGGTTGTTTATAATATTCTCCCGGCCTTACTTCAACAACATTTGCTAAACCTGTAGATAAATCAATGATTTGTAGCTCACCTTTTTCATTTTTTTTCGCTCCAACAATATAGGTTTGTCCAACACTGTTCAATTCTTCCGTTGATTCATCTAATTTCTCTGTTAACTTCTCTCTCTTTTCTCTTTCTGCCGTTGGGTCTTTTGCAACATCTCTCAATATTTCTGCGTCTAATTTATGTAATACCGTATCTCCTGTTTCAAAAGAATGCCTTTCAAATATAGACATCATGCTATTTTGAAACATGTTAAAACTTAACGCTCCCATAGTACCGACAAGCGTCAAAATAACTAACACAGTTAACAATACATTTTTTTGAAGAAATGATAGCTTATGCCAATATCTTCTCATTAACATCACCTTTCTTAATTAACTTACTATAAAGTAACGCTATTAAAATATACACTTTATTAATAAATGATAACGGCTCTCATTTGTTTATAAACAAAAAAAAGACCAATGAAAAGAGCATTGGTCAAGACCAACCCTATCCGTCCGGTAACTGGCTAGCATAGCCTTTCGACCTTAGCTCCTGTAGTTTTGCGTCCTAATGTTTCCATCAGTTTGCCTTTCTCGCTGAACGAGTTGAACGATATGGGAGTTCTATGAGAATTAAATTATTCTCTATCAAAGATTACAACATAAGAATTAAAATGTCTACCTATTTAGAGATGCAAATGTAAAGTTTCAAGGTATTATTTTTTCGAAATAATTTAACAAAGTTCGTGAATGTTACATTTCTTGTGTTATATAATAAAAAATGTATATAACACAAGGATTATTTTGGGTATTTGTTTTAATTTTCGTTCAAATTAAATTATTCAAATATATCTTAACTAATGAATTCCGGAGGTAGTTTATCATGTTTTGGCTACAATTTCTTACGTTACTACTCTGCATTTTTATTGGCGCACGCCTAGGTGGAGTTGGTCTAGGAGTAATGGGTGGCGTTGGTATGGCAATACTTGTTTTTGTCTTCCACTTACAACCTACAGCTCCTCCTATTGATGTAATGCTTATGATTTTAGCAGTAATTACAGCTGCCGGTGCACTGCAAGCCGCTGGAGGAATGGACTACCTTGTTCATCTAGCTGAGAAAGCATTGCGAAAAAATCCAAAGCGCATTACATTCTTTGCTCCAATTGTTACTTATTTATTTACACTGTGCGCAGGAACTGGTCACGTTGCTTATTCTGTACTTCCTGTTATCGCAGAAGTCTCTCGCGAATCTGGGATTAGACCGGAACGACCAATGTCAATTGCCGTAATCGCTTCCCAACAAGCAATTACAGCTAGCCCTATATCAGCTGCAACAGTTGCACTTTTAGCAATGCTAGCTGACTATAAAATCACCTTATTAGATATTTTAAAAGTAAGTATTCCTTCTACCTTCATCGCTTGTATGGTAGCTGCATTTGTTGCTAGCAAAATGGGGAAAGAATTAAATGAAGACCCTGAATACTTGAAACGTTTAAAAGAAGGAATGATTCCTAAAATTGAAGAGAAGAAAGAATTTTTTGGTTTAAAAGGCGCTAAACTATCCGTTATCCTTTTCTTAGTAGGAACTTTCCTTGTCGTACTTCTCGGTTCATTTGAAGCACTTCGTCCAGGATGGATGGTTGACGGGAAGTTAATTCGTCTTTCCATGCCAAACACAATTGAAATGGTTATGTTAACTATCGCAGCTCTTATTATTATTTTCTGCAAACCAAATGTAGAAAGCATCGTGTCTGGTAACGTCTTTAAAGCGGGGGCAACAGCTGTTGTTGCTATTTTCGGTATCGCTTGGATGGGAGATACTTTCTTTAACGGAAACTTAAATATGATTCAAGGATCAATTCAGCACCTAGTAACAAGTGCACCATGGCTATTTGCCATCGCATTATTCATTCTATCTATTTTACTATATAGCCAAGCAGCAACAGTACGTGCTTTAATGCCTCTTGGATTATCACTCGGTATTCCACCAGCACTACTAATCGCAATGTTCCCTGCAGTAAATGGATATTTCTTCATTCCAAACTATGGAACAATCGTTGCTGCCATTAACTTCGATCGCACTGGTACAACAGGTATTGGTAAATATGTTTTAAATCATAGCTTTATGATTCCAGGCCTAATCGCAACATTCACCTCTATCGGAATTGGAATGCTCCTAATATCAATTATGTTTTAAAGAAAAAGCACAAACCGACAATTTTAAAGGGTTTGTGCTTTTTTAATCAAACGTTTGTTTAAATATTTTTAACGGTCCATTATGTTTTTTACTATTTTTGTGAAGTTCCGTTTTCCTACAAACCCCTATTTACTTCCTCAACTAGCTTCTTCGTACTTTCATACGCAGATTCCGCTAAACTAATCGCGGAAATAATAGAAACGCCGTCCGCACCTGCTTCTATAACTGACGCTGTATTTTCAATTGTAATGCCACCAATCCCGACGATCGGTATTGTAATTCCTTGCTCTCTAAAATAAGCTAAACCTTTCGTTCCTTGAACTGCTTTCGTATCTTTTTTTGTACTCGTTGGGAAAATAGGGCCAACACCTAAATAATCAGCTCCGTTTTCAATTGCCCAGCGTGCTTCTTCAATTGTATGGGTAGATACACCAACAATTTTATCACCCATTTTTTCACGAACAGAAGTAATTCCTTCATCATCTTGGCCAACATGCACGCCATCTGCATCTAACTCCATAGCTAGTTCCACATCATCATTTACGATGAATGGTACACCGTACTCTTTACAGACTGCTTGTAGTTCTTTCGCGAAACAAATACGTTTCTCTCCCGTTAAAGCCCCTTCCCCCTTTTCACGAAATTGAAAAATTGTTATACCGCCTTCAAGTGCATCTCTCAATACTTGTAGTGGCTCCTTCGCACAATTGTTACTTCCCATAATAAAATATACTGATAATAATCTAGACATTTCAGCCTTTGTAATACAGGGCATCTAGTTCCCCTCCTTACTATATAAGCTCAATCTTCCCATACTTCTCAATATCACCCGAAGTGGTATTCGCTAACTGATTTAAAAATTCAATTTGGAAACTACCAGGTCCCTTTTCCACTGTCTTAGCAGCTGCCAGTTCCGCAGCTACACCATAAAACGTTAATGCCGCTACTGCTGCCTTTACATAATCCTTTTCTACTGCTACAAATGCTCCTATTACAGAAGTTAGTAAACAACCAGTTCCCGTAACTTTCGTTAAAATAGGGTGACCATTTCGAATAAGGATCGTTCGTTCTCCATCTGTAACAACATCTTCTTTTCCAGTAATCACCGCTACTGTATTTAATTCATCCGCTGCCTGCCTTGCAATACTTACGACATTGCCATTTCCAACACCGGCGTCTACCCCTTTAATTTCCCATCTCTCATTAATAACGTTCGCTATCTCAGCTGCATTTCCGCGGATAATCGCTAAATCAATTTCAGCCGGAATATGTCTCGCAACTTCTGTTCGATACGATGTTGCTCCTGCACCAACTGGATCAAATAGTACTGGTACATTATTCACATTTGCTGATTTACCAGCAAGTAACATCGCTTCTACCTCTTCAGGACGAAGTGTACCCATATTTAAAACAAGGGCTCCCGCAATGCTAGCCATTTCTGCTACTTCTTCTTTTGCATACGCCATTACAGGTGATGCTCCTAACGCTAACAAACCGTTTGCTGTAAAATTTGTTACAACAACATTTGTAATATTATGCACGAGTGGATTAGACTCTCTCACCAAATCCACTACTTTACTAATTTCTTTCATATTCATCCTTTTCATCTCCTAACTATAGTGATGGGAGATACACAAAAAGGCACTTTGCGCGTACGCAAAGTGCCTGAACATGTGCTTTTACACTCTCCCTACGCTGGCATTATCCAACAGGTTCAAATGGTCAATGACGGATTAGTCATACTCTCAGTTTGCATCCACAAACTCCCATGTGTTTATTATTCATCTACTTCAAAGTCTACTCTTATTCTAGTAAAATAACAAGTTCTTTACTTTTCTATTTCATATAGAAGCAACTGATAAAACAATACGCATAATAAAGTGAAACTTTAATCAGTGGGGGTTTTGTTCATCCCCCACTGATTATTAGTTGAACCAATCAGGCTTTTATGGGCAGTTGATCCCCTACCTAACTTCTTGGCTTCCGCTGAATTTTGAGGTAGGGGTCTTACTGCCCATTAATGCGGGATAAATAAGTATCTATTTCTCATAGTCTCATCATGGCGCATATTATGTTCTGTCGCCATCATTCACCCTCAAACAGATGTTATCCCACTAAAAAACGTTCAAATCTGGAGCGAAACTGAATCTCAAGAAGATGTATGCTATAGTTAACGTATGGAAATTTGAAAGGATGTTTTAAATATGGTAAAAAGCGTTGTAATCGCTGAAAAGCCTTCCGTTGCACGTGATATTGCGCGTGTACTTAAGTGCGATAAAAAAGGAAATGGCTACCTTGAAGGTAGTAAATATATTGTAACTTGGGCTTTAGGTCATCTCGTTACATTAGCTGATCCAGAAAGCTATGATGTGAAATATAAACAGTGGAATTTAGAAGATTTACCGATGCTACCTGAGCGCTTGAAATTAACGGTTATTAAACAAACAGGGAAACAATTTAATGCTGTGAAGAGTCAGCTACTTAGAAAAGATGTAAATGAAATTATTGTAGCGACAGATGCTGGACGCGAAGGCGAATTAGTCGCACGTTGGATTATCGATAAAGTTAAAATACAAAAACCTATTAAGCGTTTATGGATTTCATCTGTTACTGATAAAGCAATTAAAGATGGCTTCGCAAATTTAAAACCAGGTAAAGCATATGACAATTTATACGCTTCGGCTGTCGCACGTTCAGAAGCTGACTGGTATATCGGCCTTAATGCGACTCGAGCATTAACTACTCGCTTTAATGCTCAACTAAATTGTGGTCGTGTCCAAACACCTACTGTCGCTATGATCGCTAATCGTGAAGATGAAATAAAGAACTTCAAAGCTCAAACTTACTACGGTATCGAAGCACAAACAACGAATCAGTTAAAACTAACTTGGCAAGATGCAAATGGTAATAGCCGCAGTTTTAATAAAGAAAAAATTGATGGTATTGTAAAAGGTTTAGATAAGCATAATGCTACCGTTGTGGAAATTGATAAAAAACAGAAGAAGTCATTCTCTCCTGGTCTTTACGATTTAACTGAATTACAACGTGATGCAAATAAAAAGTTCGGTTACTCTGCGAAAGAAACATTAAACATTATGCAGAAATTGTATGAGCAACATAAAGTTCTAACGTATCCTCGTACAGATTCACGCTATATTTCATCTGATATCGTTGGAACACTTCCAGAGCGTCTAAAAGCATGTGGCGTTGGAGAATACCGTCCTTTAGCACATAAAGTATTACAAAAGCCTATCAAGGCTAATAAATCATTTGTTGATGATAGTAAAGTAAGCGATCATCACGCAATTATTCCGACAGAAGGATACGTTAATTTCTCCGCCTTCACAGATAAAGAACGTAAAATTTATGATTTAGTTGTAAAACGTTTCTTAGCCATTTTATTCCCAGCATTCGAATACGAACAACTAACGTTACGCACAAAAGTTGGCAATGAAACGTTCATTGCACGAGGAAAAACAATTTTACATGCCGGCTGGAAAGAAGTATATGAAAACCGCTTTGAAGATGATGATGTAATGGATGACGTAAAAGAGCAACTTCTACCTCGCATTGAAAAAGGCGATACATTAACTGTAAAGTTAATTATGCAAACATCAGGTCAAACGAAAGCACCTGCACGTTTTAACGAGGCAACTTTACTTTCAGCAATGGAGAATCCTACAAAATATATGGATACGCAAAACAAACAACTTGCTGATACGTTAAAATCAACTGGTGGATTAGGTACTGTAGCGACACGCGCAGATATTATCGACAAGTTATTCAATTCGTTCTTACTTGAAAAACGTGGTAAAGATATTCACATTACTTCAAAAGGCCGTCAGCTACTTGATTTAGTGCCAGAAGAACTGAAATCTCCTACACTAACTGGTGAATGGGAGCAAAAACTCGAAGCAATTGCAAAGGGTAAACTGAAAAAAGAAGTATTCATTTCAGAAATGAAGAACTATACGAAAGAAATTGTTTCTGAAATTAAATCGAGTGATAAAAAATATAAACATGACAACATTTCAACAAAGTCTTGTCCAGACTGCGGTAAACCAATGCTAGAGGTAAACGGCAAAAAAGGAAAAATGCTTGTATGCCAAGACCGTGAATGTGGTCATCGTAAAAATGTATCTCGTACAACAAACGCTCGTTGTCCGCAATGTAAGAAGAAGTTAGAATTACGTGGTGAAGGTGCAGGACAAATCTTTGCATGTAAATGTGGCTATCGCGAGAAATTATCCACATTCCAAGAAAGACGTAAAAAGGAATCTGGAAGCAAAGCTGATAAACGCGACGTTCAAAAATATATGAAACAGCAGAACAAAGAAGAAGAACCATTAAACAATCCGTTCGCAGAAGCATTAAAGAAGTTAAAATTTGATTAAACAAAAAGGTTCCTACCACTATCGGTAGGAACCTTTTATTTTTAATGAATAATTTTACTTCCTTTTGCGTTCTCAACAAACTTTTCACTTGATTTGTTAATTGGTGTTTTCAGTAATAATGCAGCAACAATCATAACTACTACGAAAGCACTTAACACAAGTAAATCTCTAGTTACTATATCCCAAAGCATTCCACCTACTGTTTCACGAATTGCACTAATTGCATATGTGAACGGTAAGAACGGATAAATTGCTTGGAAGAACGCTGGTGTCATTTGAATTGGGAATGTTCCGCCCGATCCTGCTACTTGCAGTACAAGTAGAATGATCGCCATCGATTTCCCAACGTTTCCGAAAATAGAAACGAGTGAGTATACGATACAAACGAAGACCCCGCCAATAAATAAACTAAATAATACAAACCAGAACTTATCGACTACGTACGTACCGAGTAAGAATATATCTCCCATCGATACGATAAACGCTTGTGAAAGACCTATCGTTAAGAATGTTAATAAACGTCCGAAGTAAATTTCATGGCTCTTATAATTCGCGCCTTCTTCATGTACTTCTACTGTTAATAATGAAACCATTAATAATGCGCCTACCCATAATGCAAGCACTGTATAGAATGGTGACATCGCTGAACCGTAGTTTGGCATCGCAAATAACTTATTCTCTTTTAAATTTACTGGATTCGCGAAGTAATCACTTTGCTTTTCAACATCATTTTTCAATAAGCGTATGATGTCTTTTATATCCTCTTCAGATTCAAAATCACGAATTTTATTTGCTAAGTCCTTAATCTTTTTCTCAGTCTCCGGCATGTCAGCCTTAATGTCTGTTAATTTCTTTTTACCGTCTACTAAGCCTTTTGATGAATCTTCTAGTAACTTTTTAACATCTGGAAGCTTTTTGTCTGCATCATTTAAAATTTGAGTTGTATTTTTCGACATCTCTTTTGTACGAGCGATTGCTGTATTGAAGTTAGGTACAATTTCTGAATCATACGTCGATAATACATCTGTTAATTGAGCTGATCCGCCCTTCGCAGCGTTGTTAATACTTTCAATTACATCTTTTGTAGGTTTCTGTCCATTGTTAAGAAGTGTAATCCCCTTATTCGTTGCCTCTACACCTTTTTGCAGACTACTTTTCGCTTTATTTAATTTTGCAATTCCATTATTAAGATTTTTATCACTATTTACATCTGCTAAAACCTTATTTGTACTTTCTAGAACTGGAATCATATCATCAATTAAACCAATTCCAGATTGGAATTGACCATTTAAGCTATTTAAAGCTACTTTCGTTGAATCTAAACCATTAATACCTCTATTTTGTACATCTTCTTTCGCCTTTTGTAAATCTGCTTTTGCACCTTCAAGGCCATTTTTTGCTTTGTCGTAGTCTGCTTTTGCATTATCATATGCTGCATTCGCATCAACTTTAGCTTGATCTACTGTGCTAACTGCTTTTTTATAATCTGCTACAAATGTTTCATTGTAATCTTTTTCAGCTTGATCAATTAATGAATTTGCTGCATCTAATTTTTGATTCGCTACATCTGTTACATCTTTCTTTACTTCTTGCCCTGTACCAATAACATTTACGATATCTTTAATACCGTTATTTGCATTTTCCATACCTTTTTTAACATTAGTTAAGTGATCCACTCGCCCTTGGAAAAAGCTTTGACCAAAATCAGTCGTCGCCGATTTTTGAAGTTCAGTAAAGAAATTAATAAGATACGAAACACCATCTGTACCAGTTTGCAATCGATCTGATACCGCATTTAAATCTTTCTTTGCTTGTTCAGGATCAAATTGGCCATTTTGTAAGCCATTTAAAACACTTTTTCCATAGGCTGTTCCTGCACGTGATGAACTTAAAACATTATTTACTGTTTGATTAATATTTTGCGCTATACTCTTATAGCCATCACTATTCAACTTAGAAAGATCTGGTCTCGCTGGGAATTCAGGTAATCCATTCATTCCAGACAAGTCAGGAATATTTAATTCTACACCTGGATTCATTAAAAAGTCAGTAAATGCAGCCGCACTATCCATAACGCCTTTTGCTGCTACTAAATCATTTCTTATCGTCCCTGGAGCATTTTTTAATGTTTGATCTTGTCTTGCAAAGAACTTATCTAAATTCGCTAACGCTTCCTGTCCATCATTTATTACACTCTCTACAACAGGTAAATCTTTTTGCGCTACTTTCACAATATCCTCTGCTCGAGTTGCATCATCTAACGCCTTATCCATTAATGTATTCATTTCTGGGAACTGCGCTTCTAACTTAAAGACAAGGTCTTTTACTTTCTCGATACTTGGTAAGTTTGTTTCTAAATCGATTCCAAGGTCATTGAAGATTTTAAAAATCTCACCGTTTGCTGTTTTAACGAAGTTTTTACTAATTTCTTCCGTAATACCTGATGCACCTTTTGCTGTAATTTTCGGTGCAATCGCATTTACTTTTTCATTTACATAGTAATCAAGTTCTGGCTTTTGTGGATTTTCATCCAGAACAGTTGCAATTTTTTCAGAGAAGTCTTTTGGGATTGTAATACTTGCATAATAATCCCCACGCTCAACTCCGTAAATCGCCTGCTTTTGGTCTACAAATTTCCAACCAAGATTCTTGTTTTTCTTTAGAGAATCTACAATCTCGTCCCCGATATTGATATCTTTCCCTCTTAAATTAGAGCCTGCATCTTGGTTAGAAACTGCAATGGGAACCTCTTTTGTATTTCCATATGGATCCCAAGAAGCTTTAATGTTAAACCATGCATATAACGATGGTAAAATCATTAATCCTAAAACAATAACAATTGCAGCCCAATGTTTAGCCACATTCCGTAAATCTGTCTTATAAATACGCCAAATTTGTTTCATAGAAGTTATCACCTAATTATATATTTTTCCTTCTTTAGAAAATGATACATACATTTTGCAATTATATCACTTTCTACATCGTGGATTAAACGAAAATACACTATTTTTCCCATTAAATATTTCACTTACTTCATTATATAACGAAGTAAAAAAAGTATGCATACAAAATGACCAAATTAGTTTTACATTCAATAATAACAAATATATAGGAAATGTCATAAAAAATACAAGTATTTTATCTTGGCAATACTTGTATTCCTCAAAAAAATCCTCACAGCTTTTCATCATCTGTGAGGATTTCTTCTATTATATATCTACTTGTACTTCTACACCGAAATGATCTGAAATTACATTTCTGTTCGTACCATTAAAAATGACTTTTGAAGAACAAACTTTTTCACTTTGGTTACACAATATTAGATCGATTCGTAAGTTATGTTTATTTTCATCCCAACCAGCAATCTCACCTTGGACAGTTGTTCCTTCATCCTTCTCTATCGCTAGTTCATATGTGTCATACAAACCTTTTTGCATCATATATTCATAGCCTTCACCTTGTAAACGAGCGTTATTATTAAAATCACCCATTAAGAAGGAAAGTTCATTACTCTCTACACGCCCCATCAAACGATTAACTTGATCTTTGAATGATTCTTCTTCATCATTCCACCAACCGAGGTGGCAAGAGTAAAACGTGATGTTCTTATCATTATAAGCAATTGTCGCACTTACAATTTTGCGTGTTTTCCAATACGTTGTATCCTTATTTTCTGAAATAAAGAACGTATCTTCTTTTACAACATTATGCTTCGTTATAATCGCTAATCCTTCTTCATACACATCATAACCAATATGAGAGAAATCCCAAGTAATATTGTAATCTTTTACATGTAATGCTTTTAACTCTTCTAATAGTAAAAGTCCAAAATTATCTTCTTTCTTGTTACCGCATACATTTTCAGCTTGTATCGACTGACTTACTTCTTGCAATGCGATGACATCGTACTCTTCTTCTTGAATGACTTTAGCAAGATATTTTATCTTTTCCAGTTGATTCTCTTCTTGCCAAGAGTGACAGTTTAAAGTTAGCAATTTCATCTTATTACGCACCTAACATATCTTGAATGTCTGACTTTAATACGTCAGCTTTCGGACCATATACTGCTTGTACACCTTTATCTTTTACGATAAGTCCTAAAGCACCATTTTGTTTCCACTGTGCTTCTGGTGCAACAACATCTAAATCTTTTACTGTTACACGTAAACGCGTCATACAAGCATCTACGTCAGCAATATTTTCTTTACCACCTAATAAATCAATAACTTTTGTTGCTAATGAACCATCCTGTACATTTCCTGTTCCTTCTGATGACTCATCTTCATTATCAATATAGTTACCTGCACGTCCTGGTGTTGGTAAATTGAATTTTTTAATTAAGAAATTGAATAATGTAAAGTTCAGACCGAAGAACACTAATGAAACGATAACGAAATTGATTAAATCTCTTGTTAGTCCTGCATTAACCATCATCGGTGTACGAGTAATTAATTCAATAAATCCAAATGCGTGAACACGTAAGTTAATTAAATCTGCTAATGCGAATGCAAGTCCTGTTGTAATTGCATATACAACATATAATACTGGAGCAATAAACATGAACATGAATTCAATTGGTTCTGTTACACCTGTTAAGAATACTGCTAATGCAGCCGATAAGAACATTGGTTTATATTTTGCACGTTTTTCTTTATCAACATTACGGAACATCGCGAAAGCAATACCCATTAACGCTGCTGTTGAGCCAATAACTTGTCCAGCTTTGAAACGAGCTGGTACAACGTTATTTAATAAATCGTTATATGCTTTCGTATCTCCATTTGCTAGTAAATTATTTAAGTCTGTAATCCATGCAAGCCATAAAGGATCTTGTCCTGCTACAATTTGTCCAACTTTTGAACCAGTTAACATCGTATATGTTCCGCCTAGCTCTGTGTAGTTCATCGGAATCGTTAACATATGATGTAAACCGAATGGTAATAGTAAACGCTCTAACGTTCCATATACAAATGGTGCAACAACTGGTGCACTATCTTTAGATGCTGCAATCCAGCGACCGAATTCATTTAATCCACTTTGGATGAACGGCCATAAAAGTGATAATACAATTGCAGTGACTGTAGACCAAACAATTACAACGAATGGTACGAATCGTTTTCCGTTAAAGAATGCTAATGCCTGTGGTAGTTTATTATAGTTATAATATTTGTTATATAGAGTAGCTCCTAAGAAACCTGTAATAATCCCTACGAAAACTCCCATGTTTAATGCTGGTGCACCAAGTACAGAAGTAAAGTAATCTTTTACAACTAAATCTCCTGCTAATACTGAAGAAACTGTCGCTTTTGAATCCGCTAACATTTCAGCGTTTACGCCAAATATAGCTCCTGTAATTCTGTTTGTTAAGACGAATGCTAATAGCGCTGCAAATGCACCACCTGCGCGATCCTTCGCCCAAGATCCCCCAATTGCTACTGCGAATAAGATGTGTAGATTTGTAATGATTGCCCAACCGATGTCTTCCATTACGCGAGCGATTGTATGAACTGCGTTAATATCCCCAGCAGACATCCCAATTAACTTACCGATAGAAATCATTAAACCAGCTGCTGGCATTACAGCTACAACAACTAATAATGCTTTCCCGAACTTTTGCCAAAAATCAAAAGACGTAATTTTCATCTGTTCTTCCTCCCCTTTATTTATAACAACATAATGATTTAAATGATAATTTCTGTTTCTATTATGAAAACGATTCCTTACGTTACTTTATTTTTATCTTTACGCAACCGTTTTCATAAATCTATTTTAATAAAAGCGTTTTCACTTTGCAACAGAAATTTATTTTTTTTCATAAAAAAAGATGCTCTAAGAGCATCCTTTTTTATTATGAAATGCGATAAACCCTTGTTTCATAAGGTTTTAACGTGATTGAAGTTACTTGTTCATTTTCCGCAACTTTATAGTTATTTAAAAGCAAACGTTTGCGTTCTAGTGCAAATGAACCTTCATTATACACAGCTACCTCTTTTGAGATATTACTAATTACAACGATTTTTTCATCGTTTAATGTACGAGTATATGCATAAATTTGCGGATCATCTTCTAAAAGTAAATCATACGTACCGTAATTCAGTACATCGTGCTCTTTTTTCAAGGCAATCATTTTCTTATAGAAATTGAAAATAGAGTTCTCTTCATTCTTTTGCTTTTCAACATTAATTTCTTTATAGTTTGGATTCATACCAAACCAAGATGCACCTGTTGTAAAGCCAGCATTCATCTCATCGTTCCACTGCATAGGTGTACGTGAATTATCGCGGCAAGAAGCCCATATAATTTCCATCATATCTTGATGTGATACGCCCTCTGCAATTTTCTCTCGATATAAATTTTTAATTGCTACATCATCATAATCTTCAATATTTGGGAATTGAACATTTGTCATCCCAATTTCTTGTCCTTGATAAATAAACGGTGTACCGTGCATAAAGAAATACATTGCTCCAAGAGCTGTTGCACTTTCACGCCAATATTGTTTATCGTCTCCCCAAGTTGAAACGATACGTGGCTTATCGTGATTCTCAATATATAAAGCATTCCATCCTTTATTTTCTAACCCTTTTTGCCATTTCGTTAATACCTTTTTCAAACCTACAACATCAAGATCTTTCTTCTTTTCTGCATCCCATAAACTTAAATGTTCGAATTGGAATACCATATTGAACTTACCTTGCTCTTCTCCAACCCAAAGCTCAGCATCTTCAATCTTAACGCCATTCGCTTCACCAACAGTCATAATATCATACTTAGAAAACGTATTTTCTTTTAACTCTTCTAATAAAGGTTGAATACCATCCACATTCATATGTTTATCAAAAGATGGTACATACTTTAGTTCTTTTGGATTTGGCATATCTTTGAAACCATCTTCTTTTTTAATATGGCTGATTGCATCCACTCGGAAACCATCAATTCCTTTATCAAGCCACCAATTAACTGTATCGTATAACACTTCGCGAACCTCTTTATTCTCCCAGTTTAAATCTGGTTGTTTACGCGAGAATAAGTGTAAATAATATTGTCCTGTTACTTCATCATATTCCCATGCCGAACCATTAAAAATACTTTCCCAGTTGTTTGGTTCCGCACCATCTTTACCATCATGCCAAATATACCAATCACGCTTCGGATTGTCTTTAGATGAACGTGACTCAATAAACCATGGATGTTCATCACTCGTATGATTAATAACTAAATCAATAATAAGCTTCATATCACGCTTATGAACTTCATCTAGTAAAGCATCAAAGTCTTCCATCGTACCAAATTCATCCATGATATCTTGATAATCACTAATGTCATAGCCATTATCATCATTAGGTGACTTATACATTGGACAAATCCAAATTACATCTATACCTAAATCTTTTAAATAATCCAGTTTTGCAATAATACCTTGTAAATCTCCAATACCATCACCATTTGAATCCATAAAGCTACGCGGATAAATTTGATACGCAACCGCTTCTTTCCACCATGTCTTTTTCATAGTCATTCTCTCCTTTTGCATCCCATCATAAATTTATGCAAACGTTTTCGTAACACTATCATAACAAAATATGAATAGTTTGCAACTGTTTTCATTGAACTCTATGTAGATTCCTTATTCTTATGCTTTATTTATTTCTCACAAAAGCAAATCTCATTCCTCACCTGCTCTTGTCCACGCACGTTACATATGCTCGGTTAAAGATTTACGAGAAAGCTTTATCAATTGGCCCGATATCGACATTAAAAATTGGCAAACTAGTTATTACGGCCCTAACTTTCAAAGATTGCGTAAAGTGAAAACCATATATGATCCTTGCAATGTTTTTCGTTTTCAACAAAGTATCCCACCCTTTCATACGTAAAAAGGAAGAACAGAATGCTGTTCTTCCTTTTTACATTGAAAATCGTTCAATTGTTTGTTTCAAGTCTGCTGCTTGCTTTTCTAAATCCTTTAACAATTGATCGATTACTACCATATTTTTAGATTGTTGCAACGTCACACGTGCTACTTCTTGTGAACCAGCTGATGTTTCCTCAGCAATTGCTGCTACAGCCTTCGTCTGTGCTCCGGTTTGATGAATGTGACTCACTTGTTCGTTCATATAGCCACTAATTTGCTTCGTTGCATCGGCAACTTCCATAATACTTGATGACATTTCTTTTAAAATTAATTCAGTAGCTTCCCCACGTTTCGCCTCTTCTTTAGCCGTTTTCACTTGCTCTGTCATTTTCAATGCGACTTGTTGCACTTCTTCTTGCATATTCCGTAATAACTGCGATATATTTCTTGCAGAATGATCGCTTTCATCGGCAAGTTTACGTACTTCTTCAGCTACAACTGCAAAGCCCCTTCCATGCTCTCCAGCACGAGCTGCCTCAATAGAAGCATTCAGTGCTAATAAATTCGTTTGACTAGCAATCTCACTCACAACAGAAACAATATGTTCTACTTGTTTCATTCGTTCTTCTAATTTCTTTACATTTTGCATCGAATTTTCATTTTCTTTTGCCAATGTTTGAATACCTTGAATTAAAGAAGTAAAGACTCGTGTACTTTGCCCTAAAGCTTGAACCATTTCTAAAGACAGCTCGTCAGACTGTTTTGCTTTTTCTTCTACTTCACTCGCAATAGAAGTTGTTGTATCAACAGCAGAAACAATCGCCTGAATGGAAGCTGCTGATTGCTCGGCGCCAGAAGAAATTTCTGCAAGGGTTTCAGACACACCTCGTGCTTGCTTTGTTGCTTCCCCTGTTTGCCTTCTAATTTGCTGAACTTGATTATTTGTATACGAAAATGTAGTATCAATATTTTTTACCATACCTCTTAAGTTCCCTAGCATCATATTAAATGCAACACTTAAAGATTTAATTTCATCATCTGCTTTTGGTAACGGGACATCTTCACGAATATCGCCATCGGCCGCTTTCCTTGCAGCCTCCTCCAACTTTCGAAGTGGTTTAATTAAAAAGATTGCTGCTCCATACGCTAAAATTCCAGACCATACTACACCTAATAACATAACGATAATATTATAAACAGTTTGACTTACATAACTTTGAAAATAATCGTATATCACGTAAATAAAAAATATACTTGTTGAATATGTAATAAAAGCTAAAACTGTAGTAAATAGCATAAGTTGTGTACGTAAGCCAAAGGAAAATGTCTTCCTTTCTTTTTCCATCTCTTCTTTCCCCCTTTTTATAAGCAACATAAGTACTACCTATATATTATTATCCATATTTTCGTTATAGAAAGATATAGGGATTTTTAAAATCATTATTTCTTTGAATATCAAATTACCCGAAAAAAATAAAGGATTCTGACAATTTATGACTAATAACAGAAATAAGGGGCAACATTTGTAAAATATATTTTGACTGGGGGTTTTGTATGATTCAGGTTCGAAATCTAGTAAAATCATTCGGCTCGCTTGATGTTTTAAAAGGAATTGATTTACAAGTAAAAGAAAAAGAAGTTGTTGTTTTAATTGGTGCCAGTGGTTCCGGTAAAAGTACATTACTTCGCTGTCTTAACTTTTTAGAAATGTACGATGAAGGTGAAATTCACTTACAAGGTGAACGAATTGATCCACAGCATTCAAATTTAAACAAAGTCCGTGAAAATGTCGGAATGGTTTTTCAGCACTTTAACCTCTTTCCTCATATGACCTCACTAGAAAACATCATAGAAGCACCTATCCATGTAAAAAAATTAGAAACAACAAATGCAAAGGAAATTGGAAATCAGCTTTTGCAAAAAGTCGGTCTACAAGATAAAGCAGATGTAACTCCCCACCTCCTGTCAGGTGGTCAAAAGCAGCGCATTGCCATTGCACGAGCTCTTGCCATGAATCCTAAAATTATGCTATTTGATGAACCTACCTCAGCCTTAGACCCTGAACTTGTTGGAGAAGTATTGCAAGTTATGAAAGAACTTGCTGAAGAAGGAATGACCATGGTTATCGTTACTCATGAAATGAATTTCGCAAGAGATGTAGCTGATCGCGTCATATTTATGGATGACGGAAAAATTGTAGAGGACGCTCCGCCAGCACAATTCTTTTCAGCTCCATCACATGAACGAGCAAAACAATTTTTACGCAACGTTTTATAATGTAACTTCTGTTTCAAATGAAAAGAAATACATTCATACGGTGCACAACTAATTGTCCAAATAAAATATCTCAGTAACATACTTAAAACCATCCGTATGATCAATATATAGGAGGGGTTTTATGAAAAGAAAACTATTAACCATTGTTGCGAGTATTACATTATGTACATCCTTCATACTAGGAGCCTGTAGTAAGGAAAGTGCTACTACTTCTTCAAATGGTAAAAAAGAATTTCGTTATGCGATGAGTGGCTTATATAAACCTTTTAACTATAAAGAAAATGACGGAAAGCTTGCCGGTTTTGATGTGGAAATTGGTGAGGCACTTGCGAAAAAAATGAATATGAAACCCACTCCTATTACAAATCCATGGGAAACGCTAATTCAAGGTCTACAATCGAAAAAATATGATGCTATATTGGGCAGTATGGCAATTACAGAAGAACGCTTAAAAGCTGTTAGTTTCTCAAATCCTTATTATCGTTCTGGTGCCCAAATTTTTGTGGCTAAAAAGAATACATCTATCTCTTCTCCAGAAGATTTGAAAGGTAAAAAAATTGGTGTTGTAAAGGCTAGTACCTTTAAAGACCTTGTTGCAAAACATACAGATCAAATCACAGAATATGACAGCGATATTACTGCACTTATGGACTTAGAGCCTGGACGTATTGATGCAGTAATCACTGATCAAATGGTTGGTTTACGTATGATCAAAGAAGGTAAATCAAATATAAAAGAAGCTGGAAAACCATTAAATCTTGATGAAATGGGAATTGCTATTCGTAAAGATGATAAAGAAATGGTTGAGAAAGTAAATAAAGCTTTAGATGAAATCATTAAAGATGGTACGTATGAAAAAATCAGTAAAAAATGGTTTGGGCGTAATATTCTCGGCGAAGAGGAAAAAACGAAGTAAATTAGCTAGTCAAATGTTTCATACATTATGCCCCACTTTTTATGTGGGGTATTTCATTCCCTACCAAAATCCATACAATATGAGGTGACACATATGTTTGAAATTTTTATGTCTACTTATCCCACACTCTTAAAGGCTACTATTGTCACATTACAATTAACACTAACATCCCTATTACTTGGTTCACTAATTGGATTACTATTCGCTTTTTTTCGAATCTCTAACAATAAGATTTTAAATAGTATTGCTCATGTATATATCGCCATTATTCGTGGTACACCTTTAATTGTTCAAATTGCCATTCTCTATTTCGGTATTACATCGATTATTGTCTTCACTCCTTTTTGGGCAGGAGCAATTGCTTTAGCAATCCATAACGGTGCATATATTACTGAAATTTTCCGCGGTTCCATTCAATCTGTCGACCGTGGACAATTGGAAGCCGCTCGTTCTTTAGGTATGCCTTATCCTTTAGCAATGCGCCGTATTGTATTACCGCAAGCATTTCGTCAATCTCTTCCTCCTTTAGGAAATCAGTTTATTATTGGATTAAAGGACTCTTCTCTCGTTGCATATGTAGGATTGTCCGAATTATGGGGATCAGGTTTATCAATTGCTGCAAGTAACTTCCAACAATTAGATACATACATAATCGTTGGTTTATATTACCTCGTACTTGTTCTTCTATTTACTTATTTTGTTAATCTTTTAGAGAAACGATTACAAAGAAAAGAAACAAATTCAGTTCAATTTAGCAAAAAGAATAAAAAAGAAGTCTCTTTATAAAAAAAAGCAAGCCTGAAATGGCTTGCTTTTTCACTGCAAAATATATCAATTTTTATTGATTTACTTTTTTAATACTCTCTTCTTCCTCTATATGTTCCTCACGATATGAAATATTATGAGGATCTAGTCCATTTCCTAAAGAACCATAGAAATGCTCTCTATGCGGATCCACTAATTCACTTCCTTGATAATACACACGTGGTGTATTCCATAGCGCTGCCAAAGCTTTTGTCATTGGCATCTCATGATAGCGTTCCGGCCACATTTCTTTAATTTTCTCTTTTACTAACGGATAGTATTTAGAGCTCATAGCAGGGAACAAATGGTGTTCTGTATGATATGAGAAATTGAAATGTAAAACGTCTACCCAGCGCGGCACTGTTACTGATAAACAGTTCGCTAACGGATCATTTACTGGAACAATTGGATTTAAGCGATGATTTGTTGCGATATATGCCATTACAATAAAGTTAGCAATTAACAATGGAATTACATATGCAAATAACCATTTTCCAGGTCCCATAATAAACAATAAACTAATCCAAACAGTCCAAGGCAAAAGAAGTTGAAGCCATACAGATTTTTGATTGGATGACTTAAATTCCTTTATAAAATGAAAGAACATTCGAGTCGAATGTAACGTAAATTGAATGGTTAGTGACAGAAAACTAAAGAATGAACGAACATGAAGAGGCATGCGATATACCCACCTTAAAAACTTACTCTTTTTCAGTTTCTCAAGTGTAGGCCATGCATCTGGATCATTTTCTTCATGTTGTGTATGAACATGATGCGTTGCATTATGCCACTTTCTCCAAAGCTTCGGGCCAGTTGATAATGGCATAAATGCTATCGCGCCTAAAAAATCACGAAGCCATGCTTTTCTTACAACAGTTCCATGTAAAATTTCATGTCCTAAAAATCCAAGTGAAGCAAAACATAATCCAAGAACAATCGCAATTCCTAGATTCGCCCACACATTCAATTCAAATACACCAATCGATATTAACCCCGCCAATGCCACAAGCAAATAAGCCAGTCCACCAAATAAACGTGTAGGAACTGGTTTAAATGCTTTTTTCGGCAAATGTGGTGATACACGTGCTGCATACCACCCAAACGTATGAAGCTCCTTCATCCTTTTGCCCCTTTCTTATGCCGCGTCTTGCGCAACTTACATATATCAATTCTTGCTTCCAGATTGATTTTACTAGCTGATTAAAAAGCATCTATGTATAAGGAAAATATACTCACTCTATCGTCACTTATCTTTTCGCTTTTATTATCAATGAAAAACATTTCTCTTTTTACTCTCTATCAACCTTTCCACATGATGAATCATATCAATAGAATTTCCATATTGTCAACAACTTTTATGACCTAGTAATAAAAGTTGGTTATATTTTTATAATCATACTTTATTCCACTAAAGAAAAAACATAGATTTTATAAGGTTTTACCCATTATGCATATATATATGCTGACATACTATAGACTCTATCTTATTCAAGAACTCTCTGTGTAAACAACAAATAAACTCACCTGAATCTAGCTTTGCACAACTCCTATCTCTTCATACCGACAACACCAAAATTATATTAAAATAATTTTATCTTTCTTTTAATAAAAATAGGCTCTCTCTAAAACAGCACACATGAATTTCATATCTTATGGAAATATTAAAAGGAAAATTGTTCTAAAATCGGGAGGTTTCTATAATGACAAGCGATACATTTCCACAATTCCCATTATCTTATTGGATTGAATCTACTCAAATCCCTGCTTTTCCCCCTTTATCTGAAAATATAAAGACAAAAGTTGCCGTTATCGGTGCCGGTATTACAGGTATTACTACTGCCTATTTACTTGCGAAAGAAGGCATCGATGTTGTTTTAATTGATTCTGGTCTTATTTTAAATGGAACGACTGGGCATACAACAGCAAAGGTAACAGCACAACACGATCTTATTTATGATGAATTAATAAATCATTTTGGTTTGGAAAAAGCGAGGCTTTACTATGAATCAAATAATCATGCTCTACAATTTATAAATGAGACGGTGAAAACATATAAAATCGACTGTAATTTCTCAAATGAAGATTCATATTTATATACAACTACTGATAATGGATTAAGAAGTTTATCAAAAGAATATGAAGCCTATCAAAAATTAAATATACCTTGTGACTATGTTCAATCTCTATCGATTCCGATTCCAGTACAATCTGCACTTGTCATGAAAAACCAAGGACAATTCCATCCCCTCCTTTATTTGAAAACACTTTTAGAAAAGTTTGTAGAGATGGGTGGAAAAGTTTATGAACAAACAACAGCTATTGATGTGGAAAAGGGTGATTATCCACAAATCATTACAAAGAGCGGACATCGCATCACTTGTGAATATGTTGTCTCTTGTTCACATTTTCCTTTTTATGATGCGAATAGCTTTTTCTTTACACGAATGTACGCAGAACGCTCTTATGCTCTTGCCATTAAAGCAAAAACAGATTATCCAGGTGGCATGTATTTAAGTATTGATGATCCAAAACGCTCCTTACGCTATACAACAAACAATGGAGAACAATTAATTTTAATTGGCGGAGAAAGTCATAAAACAGGACAAGGAATAAACACGATGCTTCATTACGAAGCACTGTATTCTTTTGCGGAAGCAACGTTTGGAGTAGATGAAGTTCCCTATAGATGGTCAGCACAAGATTTAATCACGCTAGATAAGCTTCCTTATATCGGACATATTAACGAAAGAAATCCAAATATATTTGTTGCAACTGGATATCGTAAATGGGGAATGACAACTGGAACTGCTGCCGCTCATTTACTGAAGGACTCCATTCTAAAAGTCCACAATCCCTATAAGGAGCTGTATGCACCATCACGCTTCCATGCAAATCCAGATATAAAAACATTCCTCTCCCAGAACATTGATGTTGCGAAACATTTAATTGAAGGAAAGATTGAAACCGCATTACGTAAGCCAGAAGATCTCGAAGTTGGTGAAGGATCTGTCGTACATGTTAATGGGAAACGAGCAGGTGCTTATAAGGACAAAGATGGGAAATTACATATTGTCGATACAACTTGTACACATCTCGGCTGCGAAGTTGAATGGAATAATGGTGATTGTACTTGGGACTGCCCTTGCCATGGTTCCCGCTTTTCAATTGAGGGAGATGTTATGGAAGGTCCAGCAGATCAACCGTTAAAACGAGTTGATAATGAGTAAACAAATAAAGAAGTTCAACAGGATTCCTGTTGAACTTCTTTATTTGTTATAAAACCTTTTCAGATAAACTTCGACATAAGAAGGGAAATATTAACATCAAATACCATCAGATCAACCGTTAAAACGAGTTGATAATGAGTAAACAAATAAAGAAGTTCAACATGTTGAACTTCTTTATTTGTTATAAAACCTTTTCAGATAAACTTCGACATAAGAAGGGAAATATTAACATCAAATAAAATAATATATTTATCTATAAATAAAAGGAGGGAATACTATGCAAACTTCAGCTCCACCTCATCTAGAATCTACAAAAACTATCTTTTCAAGCTCTATTACAAAACTTGTTGTTTTTATTTGTTGGCTAGCCATTCTAGCTGATGGATATGATTTAGGTATTTACGGTGCCGTTCTGCCAAAGCTCCTAGAAGACAAAAGCTGGGCACTTTCACCGGCACACGCTGGTACAATTGCTAGCTATGCTTTATTTGGGATGTTTATTGGCGCTATTCTAGTTGGAACCATTACAGATCTAATTGGACGAAAATGGACGCTTATATGCTGTTTAGCACTTTTCTCCATCACAATGGGCCTTGCTGCACTTGCTCCTTCCCCTGAATTATTTGGTTTATCTCGATTTATCGGAGGAATCGGATTAGGCGGTGTTATTCCAACAGCTTCAGCACTTACTGTTGAATATTCACCAAAAAAGCGACAATCTTTTATTTATGCTCTTATGTTTACTGGCTATCCTTTAGGTATCGTGTTAGGTGCTATTTTGTCTATGTTTATGTTAGAAGATTTCGGATGGAGAATTATGTTTGGCATCGGAATGATTCCACTACTCCTCATTCCTTTCATCATTCGTTATTTACCTGAATCCATTCAATTTTTGTTATCACGTAATCGACAAGAAGAAGTGGAACAAATCCTTAATCGTTTTCAAATTGAATTCAATGCAAAAGAGGAAACTCATCAAGCCCCACCTAATATACGAAAGAAAAATGGATTTCTTACGTTATTCTCAAAAGAGTACATAAAAGCGACGCTGCTTTTTTGGATTACTTATATAATGGGAATGTTTTTAATATACGGTTTAAACACTTGGTTACCGCAGATGATGCGCCAAGCAGGATACCCTCTTGGATCTAGTCTATCATTTTTACTTATGCTAAATATTACTGCCGCTATCGGTGCATTATTTGCTGGAGCAATCGCGGATCGTATAGGGGCTAAAATTGTTATTAGCATCTCCTATCTTATGGCAGCTATATGTATTGGACTATTAACAATTAAACCATCTGTTACAATCATTTATCTTTTAATCGGCCTTGCTGGAATTGGATCAGTCGGTATTACTCAAATATTAAATGCATATGTAACACAATACTTCCCATCCCATATCCGAGCTACCTCCTTAGGCTGGGGACTTGGACTTGGCCGAGTTGGTGCGATTGCTGGTCCTATTCTTGTCGGTATTATTATGACAATGCAATATGACTTAGCATGGAATTTTTACTTATTCTCATTCGCGGGTCTTCTTGCAGCTATATCTGTTTTCTTTATTCCTACAAAATAAAAAAAGAGCACAAACTCACTTGTGCCCTTTTTCATATACTTCAAACAACATATCTCGAAACAATGTATTTAAACTCTCAATATCGATTCCTGATCCCTTTTCAATTCCTTTTACATATTGCTGATAGTAATGAATTTGTTCTTCTAAAAATTGATTCAACACCTCAATTTTTAATCCAACATCTAATTCAGTACCTGCCTTTTTCTTTATTAACAACTGTTCAATTTCATCTAATACGCTACGTTCTAACGATAATTCTGTAATCAATCGATCGAATTCTACAGGTGGTAAAGTTGTTTTCTCCTCTAGCCACTTACAAGCTAAAATCGGACGCAATACATAAAAGTATTTTTTCAATTTTACGTTCTCACCTTGCAAAAATTCACGATAATTTTTTGAAGCCATATGTAAGTAATGATATATCGTTGCTTTTGGATCAAAGTGCTTATCACTCATTTGCTGAAGCTGTTCTGGAAAATGAGAGTTTTTCGAATAGAAAATCGGTGATCGAATCCATTCGAGTAAAGCTGGGTTTGACTTTGCGAATAACTGTAACGCCTTTTTAATATCCCACCCGCTTATATCTAAATCATCACTAATCGGATACTCAATTACATCTCGTTTATCATGAATTGATAAATACCACTCTACCGGATGCATATAAACAAATCTAACATCATAATCACTATCTTTCGATGGAAATCCCCAAGCACGACTCCCTGATTCCACTGCAAATAAAATTTTCACATCATTCTCTTGTTCAATTCTTGCTAACTCCACTCTAATTTTCTCTCTCATTTCATACCCTCTCCGTTTTTTGATTATTTCCTTGGAAATTCGACAAATATACTGCTAATTTTACTACATACTAAAATAGCTGTCAGAAAATTCCCGACAGCCTACTAAAATCCTTTATTTTTTACTTGTTCTTTTCTGTTACACTAACCGCAATTCGTTCAAACTCTTTTTGAATCTCCTCTTTATATGCATCTACTTTTGAAAAATCCATAGCAGCAATATATATTCGTTCTAATTTATCACGAACTGATTTCGCTTTCGCTAAGAAAGACATCGCCTCATTCATTTTTGCTTTATATTGAATCGACACGTCACGAATTTCTGTCGCATACTTCTCATCTGTCCCTGGTGTCACAATCAAGGCATACATATCTATAATTTCATCACCTTCGCGGCTCGGAAAATATTCATGTGGTGCGGTGCTATCAAAAATTGCAAACCCTAATTCTCTTACGATAACCATATCAAGACTATTTGGATCAAATCCACAATGATATACTTCAACTTCAAATCCTTTTTCTTCTGCTGCCTTAGCTAATTTTTTAAGCATTGTTGATTTCCCAGATCCTGGGCGTCCTTTTATAAAATAACGATGTGGTAATCCCTCTGTTAAATTAGGAACAAAATCAACTGCTCCTTTCGGTGTAGCTGCCCCTAAAAACCGATGTTTCACAAGCGATTGTTTCCCACCTTTATCTGTAAATAACTTCTGAATCAGCTGATCGGTTAGTTCATTTGCTTTATTAAAATCAATATTATTAATATATATTTTCTCCCACTCGTCATGTATAACTAGTGCCTCGTTAAAACAAGCGTAAGCAGTTTGAAAAGCCTTGCTTGCTTCTGAAACAAATCGTTCAATTTCCACCTTCTGCTTTCTTAATTTATCTGAGTCCCAAGCAACCCCTAAATTAATATACTCTTCGACAACTCCTGGCATTTTCGGCTCAATAACATGCGGTGATGTTCCATCAACAATTCCTACTTTTAACTTCGGGATAATTACACCATCAACCGATTTATTATCAGAAGAACAGTGTAAAAATTCAATATCATATCCTTTTTCAACCCACTCGCGACCTATTGCTTTGATTAAAGAAGATTTCCCGGTTCCAGGACCACCCTTTAAAATAAATAACCTGTTTAGCCCTTTTAAATTCTCATCGTATAAATTATGAAATCCTCTAGCTGTATTTCCACCAGCGTAATAATTCAATACATTCCCTGTCACTGCACTCACTCCTTCGCAGCATTCTATTTACATAAGCTACAATATGCGAGCAACTTTATTTGGGTGAATACCTATTTTGTATTGCACGAAAAAAGGAAATGAATTACAATTTAAAAGTAGTGAATATTCAGAAACGAAAACTTAATATGTCTTTATCAAGAGAGGCAGAGGGACCGGCCCTTTGACGCCCAGCAACCTCAGTTTATACAAACTGAATAGGTGCTAATTCCTGCAAAATGCATTGCATTTTGAAAGATAAAACGTAACTATTGTGTACAAAACTCATCTTTCTTGATTATGAAAGGTGAGTTTTTTTATTTCAAAACATATATTGGAGGTATTTAAAATGAAAGTAATTGACCTATCACAAACATTTGAAAACAATATGTCCCAATTCCCTGGAACACCAAAAATCAATTTAGGAGCCATTACAAGCGTTGAAGAGACAGGCTATCAAGTTACAGATTTTCATTCTGTCGTTCATGTTGGCACGCATTGTGATGCTCCTGCTCATTTCATTTCAGGCGCAACGACTATTGATCAATTACCCCTAGATCAATTTGTAGGCGAAGCTGTTCTTATTGATGTAACTCATGTACAAGAACGAAAACTACCTAAAGAAGTATTACACAACGCTGACATAAAAGAAGGTGATATTGTCATTTTCCATTCCAATCTATCTACGAAATGGAATACAGAAGCATATGAGAAAGAAGCTTTTTATCTTTCTGAAGAATTAGCTGAAGAACTAGTTCAATTAAAAGTAAAATCTGTCGGTTTAGATTTCATCTCTCCTGATGAGGTAACGACAGAAACATCGCCAATTCATCACATACTACTTGGGAATAATATTTATTTAATCGAAAACTTAACAAACTTAGATGCAATTAACACGAAACGTTTCTTTTTCTCAGCGGCACCTTTAAAAATTAAAGATAGCGACGGTGCTTTCGCAAGGGCATTCGCTGTAATTTTTTAAACAAACTATACAAAAAAGCAAAGATCATCATTGACCTTTGCTTCTATTTTTTTTATTTAAACTAAGAAAGAATTGCTCAACACGAGGACGTAACCAAGCTAAATAATCTTTCTCTTTCTTCTTTGTACAAGCTATTTCTTCGCCATCTACCATTCCGACAAGCTCTAGCTCTAACAGTTGCCTCGTAAATGCTAACATATTTATTTCTTCGTCTGGATACTCTTCTTTTAATTTCTCCTCAATTTCCCCCAATAAAAAACCGTCACGCATCATTGCCAATGCATCAATCCAAAGTGGCGGCATTTCATATTTTTCTCCTGTAATTGTATCTTTTACAATATAATTCTTTTGCTCTTTTCGAAATTGAATCGTGTGTAAACATACAGTCGAATTTAATGTTAATTCCATCATACCACCTCTTTCATAATATCTGCATAGAAAAAAGGATGCGCGTGCACCCCTTCTTTCTCTAACACTACCGAACCGTTACATGAATAACAAATCTCATGTCGATATTTTCCTCCATTATAAACGAAGTATTTTATAAAAAAAACCCTTCTTGAAACATTTTATAAAATGTTTATATTTACACAACAAGAACACTTTTCTGAAATTTTTTCTCTAGCACATTATGCTGTCGGTAAAAAAATTTCCTCTTTCGTTCCTATTCCCATGCTACTTTGAATCGCGATACTTCCTTGATGTTCCTCAATGATTTTATATGTAATCATTAACCCAAGTCCCGTACCATTCTCCTTTGTTTTGTAAAAAGCTTTACCGATTTTCTCTAACAAATCCGTTAATTTTTTTAAATAATTTAAAAGCTTCTCTTTCCTCATATATCAAGCTTTTAAATTTGTTCATATAAATACTCCTCATACTCAATACAAAAGCTCTACATATTATCTCCTTAAATTATAAGTATGAAATTGCTTTCAGGGTAAGATGTAACCTTATCATACGAAAAGGAAGGAGATTTCCCCTTCCTTTTCGTCACAACTTATATCCATCTTACCCGATCATGTAGCAATCCATCCGTAAAGTCATTTCCGCCCACTACAAAATCCTTCATATATAAATTCAAATATTCTCCGTACTTACTCTCTGTATTTAATAATAATTCCTCTACATAATAGGCACCTTGTTTAAAGTTATCGAACAGTAAACTACACAAGCCAGCATAAATTCCGCATCCTACTTGGAAGTAAGTCGCATTCGTTTTATATTTATGAAAAACTTGACTGCTATTCATCACGTTATACATATATGTCTCACTATTTTCATAAACGAGTAATACACCTACTAGATCCTCGCCGGCAATCTCTTCTTCGGCTGGATTAAATACTTTACGATTCCAACTCCATAAATCTTCTACTTGATCTAAGTTCTGTCTAATTACATTAGTCGTATACTCATTAATTCGGTAAAGAAAACCCACTTCCATATTGAAGTTTTTTCCTAAAATTAAAACTTCCTCATGTGGCATTAAACAGCCATAAAACTCTTTCTCTCCTAACTTTACTTTATACTCTGAAGCATATACATCTTCATAAAAATAAAGAGGACGATGATGACTCATATACATCGGATAACTCCATATCGCTTCATCTAGAAATCGCTCTACTGCCCATGAAGCATAAAGTGTATGAGGCTTTATAAGTGCTGTATCATTTAAAAATGACGTATCATGTTCTACTATATAACATGCTCTTGGCTTTTCCTTTGGACGTTCCTTCATAAGTTCAACAACCATCCATTGAACAACACCTGGATTCATACCTGAGCCTATAATTGCTTTTGTATTTGTAAATTTCTCTTTCTCCTTCTCAAACCTCGTATATCTTTCCGTAAGCTGAAAACCGATTAAACTATCGTCCTGATCTACTTCCTCATTTTCCAAAGCTGAATTAATATAACAAATTCCAAGTTCATTACAACAACTTAATACTCTGATTGTATCTGCCCCCGAAACATCAATAACAACACCCGTGCTTTTTTCTTTCAAATGTTGTTTGAATTTCACTACATCTTGAAGGTCAATTTCATATAAAAACAATTGATCTTTCAAATTTGGAAACAACTCACCATAATAAGCCCTATCTTTTTGTTTTATGTCAACCAAATGAAATGTAACATTCTTTATCGCTTCATAAATCGGGTCTTTTTCATTTGCTATCGCTTGATTTAAAATTGCTAAAACTGCTTTTGCTGCTCCACCAGCACTACCAAGTAATGTAATCGATAACGAATTTGGAAACTGCTCCACAAACAAAACCCCTTTAATATATTAGTTGAGCAGTTCTCCCACAAAAAAATAAATTGAATATATAAAAAATGGCTCGTACATATTTTTTATAATTTTGCACAAGATTTCCTCTTCAAAGGTCACACTAACACATTTATATTCAATTCATTTTCCCTCTCATATTCAAATCGAGCTAAACAAATAGGCTCGACCTTTTCTTCTGCATATAAAAGAAAAAGCCAGCCCTTTCAACTAGATTACGGACAATGGACAGATTTCACATGTTGAATATTCACATACATTTTTGCATCACGTGCTTTTAATATTTCAATATGCCCTTCATCAATCTTTGCCATCTTTCCGATTTTATTAGATTCCTCACCTAAATCGAACACCATGATTTTGCCGGACATTTTAATAAGCTGTTCTTCGAATGTTCTAGCTAACGTAATATTTAATGGATTCACGGGGAGTTCATTTTTATTGAGGGCGTACGGGACTTGGTTTTCTTTATACGGAATTAACCATTTCAAATGCTTTAAAGATATATATACTGTTTTATAAACTGGGCTATAAAAAACAATATAATCGTTCATTACACTTGTAACATAACCATGTATTGGAGCATTTCCTGCTACATAAACCTCTGTAAAAATCCCTTTAGAAGTGCTTAATACTTTTCTTAAAGAAATAGAAGGCGATTCCCTCTTAATTACAGAGTCAACATCTGGTTTTGATATTTCCTCATCATATGGTCTTAAAAATTTATAATATTGTACATGGTATAAAGATATATATACGTAGTCTTGTCCATTGTAAAGAACAACAATATCATTTCCTACGTCTATTAATACACCTTTAAATCTTTTTTCACCGATTAGTTTAACATATATATTTTCTCCAATACTTTTGTTTAACTCATTCATCTATATCCTCCTTCCTATAAATTTTTTGCTTTCCTATTCTCCATTCAAAAAAATAATCAGGGGCAATGTTCCGTCTTAATAGTAAAGACTTCCTTTTCATACTATCCGAAATAAGAAATCGTTCTTCACCTTCAACCATAATGCCCCTCTTATTTATCAAACATTATTCTTCTTCATTCTTTTTACATTTCACTACTTGGCTCACACTCTTAATATGAGACTTAATTACATAAATAACTTCATCGCAGTTTACTAGTGTAATACAGTCATGGTGTACCTCACTTAACAAACCTTCTACACATTCTGGACCGCCACGATTAATCTTTACCCACTTATACTTCAAGTCACGTAATACATCGACAAAAGTATCATCATCAGAGCAGAAACTTGAAACATAGCAATCGCCACATTTACTTTCTTTCACTTTCTTAACTAGACTCTTCACATGCTTTAGTTGGTAATATACTAATTCACCAAGAGGAAGTTGTAATGTAAGGTAATCTCTTCCTAACGATACAAGTACCCCCACTCGACTCTCTGGTCCACGAAGATTTACTTTTACAGTCTCACCGACTAAACACTTAATTTGCTCACAGCATAATATGCTCTCCAATTTCGTATCCCCCTTTCTTATTATCTTCCTCTACTTGATTGTCTTTGTGCACGAGCGCGACCTGAATTATTGCTACTGCTTTCCTTACTACTACTATCGTCGCTCTCATCGCTCTCTCCGCATGCTAATGCATTATAGTTAACGCTTTTAATATGCTTTATTGCAACTAATATAATTTCTTCTTTTACGATCAATGTTACGAAATCACACGAAACATCTTGTAAGATGCCTTCTACTTTCTCTGGACCACCGCGATTAATTTTCACCCAGCAATATTTGAAGCTTTGAAGTAGTGCTTCAAAGTCTTCTGCACATGCACAATCTTCCCAATCGCAATCACTTGATCCACAGTCTTTCGCATTTTTTGTAATACTTTTTAGATGACTAAGTTGATAGTAATAAAGCTCACCTTTTTCATTCTGCAATACGAAGTAGTCCGGACATACTGATATTATTGTTCCTTTTTGAGATTCTGGACCACCCCTGTTTACTCTCACAAAAGATCCAATTAAGTCTTTCAAAAAATCACAATGAAATAAACTCACGAGAAAACCCCTTCCATTAATTTATAAGCATTTGCACTGATAGTATATGTATCTGTACAGGTTACGTTCTCTATGTTTGTCCTAGCTAGAAAAAAATATGCTTTTAACATGGTAGACTACTACCTATCAAAATTCGAAGAAATGCTAAACGCTCCTTAGGCTTTTAATATCTTTAAACAAAAAATCCCGTATGAAGATACATTTCTGCATATCTTCATACGGGATTTCCCATAGTTTAATCTTCGTCTTTAACATCCATATCTTCTGGAATTGGTTCATTCAATATATCTTCCACTAATTGCTTATATTTCTCCATTTGTTCTAAATGTGTATTGAATTGTTCTTTATTTAATAAATATTGCTCTCCATCAAATAGTGCACGAATTTTCTTTTGCTGAATTAGCTCTTCAATATACGACTTTGGTAAATTCAAATACTCCGCAGCTTCTTCTACTGTTATATACAACGCGTTCATTCCTTTATTATTTTTTCATATATACTGTATCTTACTTTATTTTTGTAAACAAATAAAAAAGATTTTGTAAATGCAATTTAAAAAGAAGGTGGATGCATTCCATATATTGTATAATAATATAGTAAGGATTTTTTAAATATAGAATGGTATTACCCATTTACACAAAGGAGAGTTAACATATGGCTACTCGTCACATCATTACAATGTTAGAAAAAACATTACAATTTGAAACAGAAAACACAATTTCTCATTTAACTACATCTTTATCTGATCGTATTCTTTCTCAAAGCGCAGCAATACATGAAAACAATTGTTACCATACAATTGGGGAATGGTACAAAAATCATTTTTTATTCCAACAAGATGATTTCCTTTGGGCTAAATACGCTTTCTATGACGCATATTGTGAAGCTATAAAGGAACAAGGACATCTTACAAAACGCGTCCGTCAAATATTAGAATCATTAGCTCGAATGCATGGAAAACAGTACATTGCCTCCATATTAAATATGCCATTTCCTAACGAACGAGCTAAAGGGACAGCATAATGTAATACTGTTCTGCCGCAGTAAAACATAGATTCATTGTTTTCTAGGAAGATTTACAAATAAAACGTTCATATCACATGAACTGATGAAACCGGTGTCATTACAATGATTGAAAATATAGTAAACAGGAAAACCCCCATTTACCTCTCTCGTCACTCGAGAAGAGAAGTAAATGGGGGTTACTTGTTTCTTTATCCCGCTATTAGTGCGCGGCCATACTCAGCTGGGAATAGCCCCACTGATTACAGTTTAACTTTATTATTTCATCATCTGCTTGATCAATTCACGATTTCTCTTCTTAAATACTTCATTATGCGAAGAAACCATTCCGTACTCACTTGCATCTGGTTGAATAAATTGTTTCGCTTTATTTACAGCATTTCCAGCATCTTGGAATGCTCCCGCAATTAAGTGTAATTTCCCTTCGTGCTTTAAAATATCTCCCGCAGCATATAATCCATCTACAGAGGACTCACTATTCGCATTACCTGCAATATAATAATTATCTATAATTGCAACGTCTAACTCACTATTTTCTAATAACGTAATGTCACGTTCATATCCATGGTTAATAATCACTTCATCAATAGGTAAATGTGAAATTTCACTTGTTTCATGATTCGTTAATTCTACATATTCGATCGCTTCATGATTATCACCAGCAATGAGTTTTGTAATCGATGTATTAAAGAAACACTCCGCCGAGCTGTTCAGCAGTTGTTTTACTTGTGCTTCATGACCAGATAATTCTTCTTTTCTATATGTTACATACACTTTTTTCGCAATTGGTTCTAATTCATTTGCCCAATCAACAGCAGAATTTCCTCCGCCGGAAATAATGACCGTCTTACCTTTGAAACGCTTTAAAGATTTCACTGTATAATTTAAATTAGATACTTCAAATCGCTCAGCACCTTCAATTGATAACTTTTGAGGTTTCAATATACCACTTCCAGTTGCGACGATAACTGTTTTTGAAAAATGTTCTTCTCCAGTGCTTGCTTTTAACGTAAAAGTGCCATCTTCGTTACGAATAATCGATTCTACTTTTGTATTTAATACCACTTCTGGCTTAAATGTTAGCCCTTGCTGTACAAGTTGTTCAATTAATTTATCACCTGTAACTGGCAGCAGCCCTCCTACATCCCAAATCATCTTCTCTGGATAAACATGTATTTTTCCACCTAACTGTGGTTGAAATTCTATTATTTTCGTTTTCATCTCTCTGAGTCCACTATAAAAAGCTGAATAAAGCCCTGCAGGCCCTCCGCCTATCACAGTTACATCAAACAATTCTTCTTGATTCATTCGTGTCACTCCTCAGCTACTAGTCATTGATTATCATTCTCAATAAAATATAACCTGTTTCCGCAAAATTTACAATCAAAATTACTATTGACAATACACCTATATAAAATTATATTATTTAAAGAATCAATAGTGATAATCATTATCATTTTGTTAATAATTAGTAAATTTGAGATTACATCTTCTTTTATTAATATGGTTAATACTATATTGTAGAATCTCATATTCAAGATTTTTAATAAGCATTTTGCATTACCACTACTCTTTCAAAAAGATTGCAGTTAAACAAATTATTATATACAAATATCATCTATGTTAAAGGAGAAAGACAATGAAAAAGTTATTTATTTCACTAACAGTTCTTTTCGTTCTTGTTATGAGCGCTTGTAGCAATGGCTCTACAGACAAAAAGAACGATGCAAAAGGTAGTAAATCAGAAACAATTACATACCAATCTGAAAATGGTAAAGTAGAAGTTCCTGCAAATCCAAAACGTGTTGTTGTTTTATCATCATTCGCTGGTAACGTAATGTCATTAGATGTAAATCTTGTTGGGGTAGATTCATGGTCTAAACAAAACCCACGCTTTGATAGCAAACTTAAAGATGTTGCTGAAGTATCAGATGAAAACGTTGAAAAAATCGCTGAACTAAATCCAGATTTAATCATTGGTTTATCAAATATTAAAAATGTTGATAAGTTAAAGAAGATCGCTCCTACTGTAACGTACACTTACGGAAAAGTTGATTACTTAACACAGCATTTAGAAATCGGTAAATTATTAAACAAAGAAAAAGAAGCAAAAACTTGGGTTGATGACTTCAAGAAACGTGCACAGGACGCTGGTAAAGAAATTAAAGCAAAAATCGGTGAAGATGCAACAGTTTCTGTTGTAGAAAACTTCAACAAACAGCTTTATGTATACGGCGAAAACTGGGGCCGTGGAACAGAAATTCTATACCAAGAAATGAAATTAAAAATGCCTGAAAAAGTAAAAGAAAAAGCATTAAAAGAAGGTTACTACGCATTATCTACTGAAGTATTACCTGAGTTTGCTGGTGATTACTTAATCGTAAGTAAAAACAAAGATACTGATAACTCATTCCAAGAGACAGAATCATATAAAAACATCCCAGCAGTAAAAAATAATCGCGTATACGAAGCAAACATGATGGAATTCTATTTCAATGATCCACTTACATTAGATTTCCAACTAGACTTCTTCAAGAAAAGCTTTCTTGGTAAATAATACAAACATGAGGAATTCTTAATTTAAGAATTCCTCTTCCTTTATTCTATGAACAGAAAAGATGTGAAACGAATGACAAAAGATCACGACAATCCACGTTCTATAGCTTTTACATACAAACTAATTTTGAGCATAATTGCATTCTTTCTTATTTTTATGGTAGCAATGGTATTAGGTGCTGCAGATACTTCAATAAAAGACGTATGGTTAGCACTTACTTCCTCCGCTAAAGGGGACAAAATATCTATTATTCGCGAAATACGTTTGCCACGTGAAGTTGCTGCTATTTTTGTAGGAGCTGGACTTGCTGTTTCTGGAGCAATTATGCAAGGATTAACACGAAATCCACTTGCAGATCCTGGATTATTAGGGCTATCTGGTGGAGCAAATGCTGCGCTTGCACTGACACTTGCTTTCAATCCTTCCATCAGCTATCTTTACTTAACATTTGCTTGCTTTATTGGTGCTGCAATTGGCGCAATTATGGTATTTGGAATTGGTATGGTGAAAAAAGGCGGGCTATCCCCTCTTCGAATTGTATTAGCCGGTGCTGCCGTTTCAGCATTTCTACTCGCAATTTCAGAAGGAGTCGGCATTTACTTCAAAATTTCACAAGATGTATCACTTTGGACTGCTGGGGGCGTAATTGGAACTACTTGGAGCCAATTAAAAATTATTATTCCAGTCATTTCAATTAGTATCTTTATCGCTATCTTACTAGCAAAAAAATTGACAATTCTTAGTTTCAGTGAAGAAGTGGCTATTGGACTAGGTCAAAAAATTATTGTTATTAAAACCATTCTATTTATCATTATTATCTTACTTGCTGGTGCTTCTGTAGCGCTTGTCGGAAATATGGCATTTATCGGTTTAATGGTACCTCACATGGTACGCCCAATTGTCGGTCCAGATTACCGATTTGTTATACCGATGTCAGCAATTGCTGGAGCTTCCTTTATGCTACTTGCAGATACAATCGGACGTACTATTAACGCTCCATACGAAACACCAGTTGCCGCTATTGTCGCAATTGTAGGGCTGCCATTCTTCCTATTCGTTGTACGTAAAGGAGGAAAAACATTCTCATGATGCAATCTATTCTAAGAAAACAACGTCTTATTATACTCGCTTTACTAATACTGACCATCACCACCATTGTAGTTGGAATGGGACTTGGTTCAGCATCTTTATCTTATGATCAACTACTCCCAACATTAATGGGACAGGGGACTTTTAAAGAGGAGTTTGTTTTATACTCTTTAAGACTACCTAGAATTGTTATTACATTATTAGCTGGTATGGCTCTCGCTTTATCAGGGGCTATTCTGCAAGGAATTACTCGAAATGATTTAGCTGAACCTGGTATTCTCGGAATCAACTCTGGGGCCGGTGTTGCTGTTGCTATTTTCTTTTTATACTTTCCAATAGATGTAGGTTCATTCCTTTATTTACTACCTGTCGTTGGATTTATCGGGTCTTTTCTGACAGCTGTTCTAATTTACGTATTTTCATATAGTAAATCAACTGGACTTCAGCCAATACGATTAACATTAACTGGTATCGGTTTTGCATTTGCACTATCTGGAATGATGATTGTCCTTATTTCATCCGCTGATCGTATGAAAGTGGACTTTATTTCAAAATGGATTGCCGGAAATATTTGGGGAGATGACTGGATCTTCGTTTTAGCAATGCTCCCATGGTTAATCGTATTAATTCCGTTCGTTTTCTATAAAGCAAATCGATTAAACATTCTAGCATTAAACGAGCCAGTCGCAATCGGTGTTGGAATTGAAATTGAAAAAGAACGCAGATACTTATTAGTTGCAGCCGTTGCGCTTGCAGCTGCAGCTGTTTCCGTAACAGGAGGAATTAGCTTTATCGGACTAATGGCTCCTCATATCGCGAAATCTTTAGTAGGTCCAAGACATCAAATTTTCATGCCTATCGCCGTTTTAATCGGCGGATGGCTATTGCTATTAGCAGACACAATCGGACGAAACATCGTTGATCCTAATGGCATCCCAGCAGGTATTGTCGTTGCTTTAATTGGTGCTCCTTACTTTATGTATTTGTTGCTTAAGAAGGCATAGAAACACCCTCAAGAGTGAAATCTTGAGGGTGTTTCTTCATTTACTGCTGCCCATACCCTTCAAACTTCTTCGCCAAATTCGCCATCTCATCTTCTGGCAATAGCTTCGGCTCTCCGACGCTTTTCGTTTGATAATAAATTTGCGCACAAAACTCAATTTCTTCTGCAACAGTAAACGCCATTTTTATGTTATTTGCACCTGCAATTAAACCGTGGTTCTCAAGTAAAACGGCACGGCGATCAATCATGCCTTCAAAAGCAGCATCTGCTAATTGCTTCGTACCAAATGTTTCATACGGTGCACAGCGTACATTCGGGCCTGCGAAAGCAATTAAATATGATACAGCAGGAAGCTCCCACCCTAATGATGCAATTGTCTTCGCATAAGGTGAATGTGTATGCACAAGCGCATTTATATCTTCACGATTTCTATAATATATAAGGTGCATATCGAGCTCGCTTGACGGTTTTCTCTCTCCCTCTACCACTTCACCATCTAAGTTTAATATAACTACATCTTCAGGTTTTGTTTCATAATACTCTAAACCACTTGGGCTAATCGCAACAAGACCTTGTTCACGATTGAAAATACTAATATTGCCGCCTGTCCCCTTTGTTAAACCGCTAGAAATCATTTTCTTTCCATACGCTACAATTTCTTCTCTTTCTTTTTGTAATAACATATACATCCCCCTAAGTATGAAGCTTATGATGACTGACTTTTTAAATCTATCTACTTATTGAAATAGCTTTTTTAAGTTCTCCGTAAACGGTGCTTTTACAATCCCTTTTTCCGTAATAATCGCTGTTACATTTTCATGTGGTGTGACATCAAATGCCGGATTATATACTTTACTTTCTTTCGGAGCAGAATATTGTCCGAAGCGATTAATCACTTCAGAAGCATCTCTTTCCTCGATTGGAATTTCTTTTCCTGTCGGTGTTTTTAAGTCGATTGTCGGTGTTGGTGCTGCTACATAAAACGGAATGTTGTAGTATTTTGCTAAAATAGATACGCCTAATGTCCCAATTTTATTTGCTACATCACCGTTTGCTGCCACACGGTCGCACCCAACGATTACCGCCTCAATCTTCCCTTGTGACATGACCATAGCTGCCATATTATCCGTAATGACAGTAACATCAATCCCCGCTCGCTGTAGTTCTAATGCTGTTAACGTTGAACCTTGTAATCTAGGACGTGTTTCATCCGAAAAGATTTTTAAGTCCCATCCTTTTTCTTTCGCTAAGTACATTGGAGCTGTCGCAGTCCCATACTTAGTCGTCGCTAACGCACCAGCATTACAATGTGTTAACACTCCCATTCCATCATGGAATAACGTTAATGCATGTTCTCCGATTTGACGGTTAATTTCTTCATCTTCTCTATGAATCTCTTTTGCCTCTTCTAGTAATCTATCTTTCAACTGGCCGATTGATAAATGTGAGTTCTCTGTCGCGACTGTCTCCATTCTTTCAAGTGCCCAAAATAAATTTACTGCTGTTGGCCTTGATGTTGCCAAATATGCACATACCTTTTTGACTTCCTCTATAAAGTCTTCCATCTTACTTTGAATAACTTCCTTTATTCCTAAACACACACCATACGCTGCCGAAACACCAATCGCTGGTGCTCCTCTTACTTTCATTACTTGAATGGCATCCCACACGCTTTCAGCTGTCTTGAAAGATTCATAGACAACCTCATTCGGTAATAATGTTTGATCTAATAAAATTAAAGAATCATCTTTCCACTGAATGGGTATTAATTGCTCTTCCATCATCTTCTCCCCTTACTTCGCGTAGTGCATTGACTGTTCTTTTAACGTTTCTACAAAACTTGTGCCTGTTTTATATTGATTAGCCCGTAAAATAAATTTCTTCGCTACTTGAAGACAAATACGTTCTGCTCTGGCACGTGCTTCCTCATTCTCGATACAAGTAATATCCTTTACTTTCGCTAGCCCAACAATACGACGAATTAACTCAAGGCCCGTCACTGCAGCTGTATCCTCTAATACAGATTGTAAATATACTTCGTTAAAGCCTTCTTCCTTCGCCATAATCTCGGTCACATGAATATTCCAAGCATTTAAAAACTTCTTCTTAAATAAATCAATTACCTCTACCATTGTCGATTGTAGCCAACCCATATACGCATCTTTCTCAGCCCCAGGCTTCATAGTCGCATCTGCATTCACCCAAGCAAACATTAAATTCGCCATTACATTCCCAACGTCATATCCCATCGGTCCATAAAAGGCAAACTCAGGATCAATAATCTTCGTGGAATCATTTTTCACAAAAACGGAACCAGTATGCAGATCACCATGAATAAGTGCCTGTGCATTCGTCATAAAAGAAAACTTACGTTTTGCTACTTCCATACGAAGCTCTTTATCACTATAAATATGCTCTCTAATCCATCCTTCATTTAGCGGAAATAACTCGTTACGCTTATTATGATTTGTAAATGGCTCAGCGTATACGAGGTCTTCTGTAATCTCACATAATTCAGGATTTATATAGTTTTTTACAAGCTCCTTCTTCTCTTTATGATTCATTACAACATCCGATGTTAATAAAAGTGTGTTTACCAAAAAAGTCGTTACATCGTCAGCAAGCCTCGGAAATATTTGATGATTTATAAGTGCTGTACGTAATATTGTGTGGTCTGATAAATCTTCCATTACGCAACAATTCATCACACTATCAAACAAATATACCTTTGGAACAAGCCCAGGTGCTAACTCCTCCTCTAACTGCAAAACATCTGATTCTATACGAATACGATTCGTCGACAACTTAAACTCATCTGAAATCCTTGCTGTATCCCCAGCTTGCTTTACAATGACAGAAATATTCTTCTGCTCATCCCAAACGCGGAATACATAATTTAAATTACCATCGCCTATTTCTTTACACTGTAACCCCTTTGCATCCTCAAACTCACATAATTTCTCTTTCACATATACAATCACATCGTTAGCTTCCATTAAAAAATACTTTGTGAACTTAGACATGGTTTCCCCTCCACACTAATTGTAAGCGTTTTCTAAAAGCTATAAAAAATAATAGGTTGAAAAATTTTTATCCTATATTATATCTTCTTCTTTTTGAAAGGTATATCTAGATTTTATTATATCTTGTTAACATCTTGAGTCAATGTTTCTATATCACTGCAATATGCTTCCTAATTATATATTTTAGATGACAAAAAATGTTCAAAAAGATTCTAATTCATTTTATTTTATTTATCGCACAATTCTTTGTAAAATAGAAATAAGCAATCCCTTTTCAAATCCACAACTTCTAAGAAATATTCCCTTCCTAACAATTTATACTTACACCATGTCTCTAACATACGCACTACTCTTTTACATACTCGTTGAAAATCGATTACATGAAAACTACCTTTTAATTCTCTAACAACCTTAATTGAGAATAAATATTAATTAAATTGATATAAAGTTGGTTTATTCTCTTGACAAAATAACCACTTCTATATGATAATTAATATCGAATTAGAATTATTATAGTTAATTAAAAAATATATTTTATGAGCACACTATTTTTTGATGCTCAAAACCAACATTTAGGAGGAATTTTAATATGTTATTAATCGGCACAGAAGTAAAACCGTTTAAAGCTAATGCTTACCATAATGGAGAATTTATCCAAGTTACTGACGAAAGTTTAAAAGGAAAATGGAGTGTAGTTTGTTTCTACCCAGCTGACTTCACATTCGTTTGCCCAACTGAACTTGAAGACTTACAAAACCAATATGCAACTCTTAAAGACTTAGGCGTTGAAGTATACTCTGTATCTACAGACACTCACTTCACTCACAAAGCATGGCATGATAGCTCAGAAACTATCGGCAAAATCGAATACATTATGATTGGTGACCCAACTCGCACAATCACTACAAACTTCAACGTTTTAATGGAAGAAGAAGGTCTTGCTGCTCGTGGTACATTCATCATCGATCCAGACGGCGTTATCCAATCTATGGAAATCAATGCTGACGGTATCGGCCGTGACGCAAGCATTCTTGTTAACAAAATTAAAGCAGCTCAATACGTACGTAACAACCCAGGTGAAGTTTGCCCAGCTAAATGGCAAGAGGGTTCTGCAACACTTAAACCAAGCCTTGACCTTGTAGGCAAAATCTAAGGAGTTCGATCAAAATGATACTAGATGCAGATATAAAAACACAACTATCCCAATACCTTCAGTTAATGGAGAACGATATTTTACTTAAAGTAAGCGCTGGAGACGACGACGTATCTAAAGATATGTTAGCTCTAGTAGACGAATTAGCTACTATGTCATCTAAGATTACAGTAGAAAAAGTTGAATTAGAGAGAACACCAAGCTTTAGCGTAAATCGCCCTGGTGAAGACACTGGTGTCGTATTCGCTGGTATTCCATTAGGACACGAATTTACTTCATTAGTGTTAGCTTTACTACAAGTAAGTGGACGCGCTCCAAAAGTTGAACAAAAATTAATCGATCAAATTAAAAACATTCAAGGCGAATATCATTTTGAATCTTATATCAGCCTAAGTTGTCATAACTGTCCTGATGTTGTACAAGCTCTTAACGTAATGAGCGTTCTAAACTCTGGTATTACACATACTATGATTGATGGCGCTGCATTCAAAGAGGAAGTAGAAAGCAAAGACATCATGGCAGTACCAACAGTTTTCCTAAACGGCGAATCTTTCGGAAGCGGTCGTATGACACTTGAAGAAATTTTAGCTAAAATGGGTAACGGTCCAGATGCATCAGAGCTTTCTGATAAAGATCCATACGATGTTCTTGTTGTTGGTGGCGGCCCTGCTGGTGCAAGTGCAGCAATTTATGCAGCACGTAAAGGCATCCGCACTGGTATCGTTGCTGAGCGCTTCGGTGGTCAAGTAATGGATACTATGGGCATTGAGAACTTCATCAGCGTAAAACGCACTGAAGGTCCTAAGCTAGTAGCAAGCCTTGAAGAGCACGTAAAAGAATACGACATCGATGTAATGAATCTACAACGTGCAAAACGTTTAGAGAAAAAAGAACTTATTGAAGTGGAACTTGAAAACGGCGCTATTCTGAAAAGTAAAAGCGTAATCGTTTCAACAGGTGCTCGCTGGCGTAACGTTGGCGTACCAGGTGAAGCTGAGTTCAAAAATAAAGGTGTAGCATACTGCCCACACTGTGACGGTCCATTATTCATCGGAAAAGACGTAGCAGTTATCGGCGGAGGTAACTCTGGTATTGAAGCAGCTATCGACTTAGCAGGTATCGTTAAGCACGTAACTGTTCTTGAATTCATGCCAGAATTAAAAGCTGATGCTGTATTACAAGAGCGTCTTAACAGCTTACCAAACGTAACTGTTCTGAAAAACGTTCAAACGAAAGAAATCACTGGTACTGATAAAGTAAACGGTATTTCTTACATCGATCGTGAAACTGAAGAAGTTCATCACGTTGAATTACAAGGTGTATTCGTACAAATCGGTCTTGTGCCAAACACAGACTGGTTAGGCGAAACAGTTGAACGCGCTCGCGGTGAAATCGTAACAGACAAGCACGGCGCTACAAACGTACCAGGAGTGTTTGCTGCAGGTGACTGTACAAATAATCCGTACAAACAAATCATCATCTCTATGGGTTCAGGTGCAAACGCAGCTTTAGGTGCATTTGATTACTTAATCCGTAACTAATTATATAGACGTGAGTAAAAAAAAGCAGGTGCCTTGGCACCTGCTTTTTTTATAATCTTAATGTATAAACTAAAAACCTCTCATTCCCATTCTTCTCATAAGCACCTGGCAACCTTACTTCTCTCTTCAGCTCAAACGTAGTCTGGTTCTCTAAGAAGAAAATATAATCTTCAGAAGGATAGTATAAAATAATATCTACTTCTCTCTCTGTTTCCTCTACCGAAAGCAAAATGTTATTTACTACGTTCATAAACACTTGTACAGAAAATGGATTAAAAAAATAAAACCGATTATCACGTGGATCAATCTCATATTCTTGCGCTAAACAGCATTCAAACCCAATTTTATCTTTACTGTTTCTTACCTTTCGTGCATAGCGCTCAAAATTATCCATTGCTTCTTTATAAAACTCTTCATTCATTTCAATTCCAACTGCTGAAGCACCACACTTATGGTGCATGTAAAAATTTAATCGTCCTTTTCCGCATCCAAAATCTACAACCCGGTCGCTACTTCTTATTTCATATTGATTCAATAACTCATCTAATCCGCTATATGGCGTCGGTTCATAACGGTGATAATGCATAGACTTGTTAAAACCCTTTTGCTCACCGACAGTTTTTATATGTAATACTGCATCGTAATATTGTTCGTTCATTCGTCTTCTCCTATTAGAAAATGGTACTTATTATTATACACCATGTACTGAAGACTCATTTTGCATCAAGTTAACTGATACGTGAAATTATATGAATGATTTTCTGAATATATCTATCGTAACTTAGAATATATCAACGATTTTTTCAATATATCGACTTAACGACACATTCCTACAAAAAAACAGGAGCTATCTAGCCCCTGTCCTCTAATACTTTCAATACAGTTTGTTTCAATATTTCTACTCCATCCATAATACAACTATGATCGAACTTCATATACGGATGGTGTAATCCAGGTTGTAGGTTGGCACCTAGTCCAAGCATGACAGCTTTTAAATGTGGTCTCTTCACTGTGTAGTAATGGAAATCATCGCTTCCTGTCGTATACAGTGGTCCAGTGCATCCCTCTTCCCCGTACACTTCAAGAATGCCTTTTCGCATAAAGCGCTCAGCTTCTTCTGACACTTCAGCTCCTGGTGCAAGGTCGATCCATTTGTATGAAGTTTTCGATCCCATAGATGCGGCCGATTCTATTACATGTTCTATTTTTTTCTTCAATTCTTCTAATAATGTATTACTCTCTGCCCTAACATCTAAGCTAAAATGGCCGTTACCCGGAATAATATTCAAATTATCCCCGCCAGCCTGGCACCTTGTCATCTTCACTGAATATGAGCTTTGCGGTGGTAGCCATATATTTTTCAAACCGATATTGATCATAGAAATGACATCAATTGCATTTATCCCTTGATGTGGGCGTGCCCCATGTGCATCATCTCCATGAATCGTTCCTTCTAAAAATCCTGCCGCTCCGTGACGAATAGATGGGGCAGCTTGTTTCAAAGGTAGTTCTTCAATCGGTCTTAGATGAACACCAAATAAGAAGTCAGCATCATCCACGGCACCCTTCTCTACCATCTTTAAAGAACCATTTCCTTTTTCCTCTGCCGGCTGAAAAATAAATCTAACCGTTCCACTATCCCATCTCATATTTTTCAATTGTAAAATAAGCCCCATCACAATTGTCATATGAGCATCGTGACCACATGAATGATTCGCTTTAAACTCTCCGTCCACTTCTTGCCAAAGTGCATCCATATCGGCACGAATTGCAATAACTGGATTTCCGCTTCCAATTTCAGCAATCACGCCTGGGCAATCATCAAATATTTTATATGAAATTCCTTCTTCTTTTAAAAAGTTAGTAATATACGCTGTCGTTTCATACTCTTTCCAACTCACTTCAGGGTTTTCATGTAAATGCTGAAAAATTTCAGTTAACCGCTCTTGTAGTTCTAATGTTTTCAAAGCTACATTCTCCTTCCCAAATTCCAAAACCATTCAGGTTAATTATACTTATGAAAAACAGATGTTTTTATGAACATATTGAATTTTAAGAAAAAAGTCAATTATTTATTTTTAAATACGATCGACAACTTATTTCCACTCACTTTATAACGATAGAACATTCCTTATTTTCTGTTTTTTATTGACGCTCATATCAATTTTTAGTTATTATAATTTAATAACGTCTATTTTGCGACAATTCTAAAAATACAAACATACATAATGAGGAGGCAATTTATGAAAAAAGAAATACCTTTTGGCGTAGCAATAATCCCTATTATCATTACAGTTGCAGTTATGATGGTTACAATTGTTGTATTAAAACAAAGCCCTCACGTCCCACTTATTATCGGTACAACCGTTGCTTCTATCGTCGCTTGGCGTTACGGTTACAAATGGCACGATATTGAAGAAGCAATGTATAAAGGAATTCGCCTCGCATTACCCGCTATCGTTATCATTATTCTAGTAGGTTTAACGATTGGTGCTTGGATTGGCGGCGGAATCGTCGCAACAATGATTTATTACGGTTTAAATCTTTTAACTCCATCACTATTTTTAGTTTCAATTACAATTATTTGTTCTATTGTTGCATTAGCTATCGGTAGCTCTTGGTCTACAATGGGAACAATTGGTGTTGCAGGAATGGGAATTGGCCTAAGTATGGGAATCCCAGCTCCAATGGTTGCCGGTGCTATCATTTCCGGTTCTTACTTCGGCGATAAAATGTCACCGCTTTCAGACACAACAAACTTAGCCGCAGGATTAACAAATACAGATTTATTCACACATATTCGTCATATGTTATTTACTACAATTCCAGGTTTAATTATTACTCTTATCGTTTATGCATTCTTAGGAAGAAATTTTGGCGCTAACAATATTGATGCAAAAGGTATCGATCAAACGTTACAAGTATTGCAACAAAACTTTGTTATCTCCCCTTTCCTACTAATCATACCTGTAGTCGTTATGGTATTGGTCGCTAAAAAAGTTCCTGCTATACCAGCTATTCTCGTAGGTATAATTTTAGGATTTTTATCACAAGTCTTTATTCAAGGTGGTTCTGTCTCCGCGTCTGTCGGTGCACTCCAAAATGGATTTGTCATAGACACTGGCAACAAGCTAGTAGACGAACTCTTTAACCGCGGTGGCTTAAATTCGATGATGAATACAGTTTCGATGACAATTGTCGCTATGACCTTTGGAGGAGTATTAGAACATACTGGTATTCTTCGCGCAATTGTAAATCAAATTTTAAAATTAGCGACATCAGCAAAAGGACTTATCGCTTCTACTATCGCATCTTGCTTTGCAACCAACCTTACTTGCTCTGAACAATATATTTCGATTGTTGTTCCTTCAAGAATGTACGCAAATGCATACACAGAAAAAGGACTACATTCTAAAAATTTATCCAGAGCATTAGAAGATGGCGGAACATTAACTTCTGTTTTCGTACCTTGGAATACATGTGGTGTATTTATACTCGCAACACTTGGAGTTGGCGCATTCGAATATGCTCCTTATGCTATATTGAATTTCATCGTACCTATTATTTCAATCATTTACGGCATAACTGGTCTCACAATTACGAAACTATCAGACATTGAAAAAGCGGAACTACTAAAAAAACAAAAGGCTCAACTAGAAGCTTAGAGATACCGGTAAATTCATTTCATATATTGCGCGAGGGCGCCCTTGTTGATAGGGCATTTCCTCGCCGCAAATATGAGCATACCCATAATCAACTAGTTTCTTTAATAACCTTTCTGTTGATCGGCGAGTCACTTGTAAGTATTCAGAAAGATCCGCTGCTGTAAACTTCAATGATGGATGTGATTGACTAAATTGAATAATTTTTGACAAGTTGGCTGGACTAAGTTTCGTTTCCTTCGCTATTTTCATGAGTTCTGGGTTGTCATTCTTCAAACTTTGTACTCTCTGTTCTTTCGGGAACGGACCAAATAGTTCTTTATCACTTGTTAGTATATAAAAACAGTGGTCTATTGGATTATTCTTCGCGAAACTTTGAGCAATTTTAGCATTTTGCTCCGCTTCTTTCACAGTTTTTCCGTAACCAAATCCAATAGCTATTGTTCCTTCTATACTCGCAAATAAATTATTTATCATATTTGTTTTTATAATCGATTCAATATCACCACGAGTCGTATACAAAATGAACGTCATTTCATCAACTTTTTTAAATGAACCCCGTAGTTCTTTTGAAATAGCATCTAATTGCTCAAGCAAACCTTCTCGTAATTCTAAAGAAGAAATCATACAAGCACCAACAGTAGCTGAATGGCTTTTTGCTAACTCAGCTTTTATTTTCGCATCTTTTAACCCATGTATAATGGATTGCTTCGGATCTATCATACGCTCTGAAGGAATACCTATTTTTTGAAGTTCATCATAGACAGCGTGAATACTAGTTAAAGCTAAATGAGCATCTCCAGATTGATATTTAGCTACATGAAAATCAATAACTCTATTTATTTCATCTTTACTCCACAGCATATTTTCATAATCTAACACTTGTGGATTTTCTTTTATACCGATATCATGGAACACATTTGTAATGAATGAGCGGTCTACTAAATCAATTGAAATTTTATGTGGTTGAATACGTTGGTGATACATGACAGAAAGAATGGAAGATGCGACAGTTGTCTCGTCTTGCTGTAAGTACGTACTTGGAATTCGTAATTGTTCTCTTATTTCTTTTGCCATATAATAAGGTAAAGCACCTGAGAAAAAGATGAAATCACAAGGCTTTAAACGCTTTAAAAGTTCAGAAGATTCCGCCGGATGAAGGTAAATATATGGATCAATCTCTATTTCTTCTAGTTTATGAGCAATAGGTAAAAGATTCTCCATAAACTCTTTTGAACCGACAACTGCAATTTTTATCATCATTTCTTTAACTCCTTATCATTAATTAACGACTATTTAACGTCAACTATATCAAATGTACAAAACTATTGTAAACAGGAAGGGGTCTCTACCTAATGAAAATTACAGCTATTCATCTTTACGCAATTCGTTTACCACTTCGCGATCCGTTTGTTATTAGTTATGGTTCTTATTCTGACATGCCTTCTATTATCGTCAAAATGGAAACAGATGAAGGCATTATCGGTTACGGTGAGGGCGTTGCTGATGATCACGTTACAGGCGAATCATGGGAAAGTACTTTCCATACTTTAAAACATACACTTGCTCCTGCGCTCATCGGGCAAAATCCAATGAATATCGAGAAAATACACGATATGATGAACAATACCATTTACGGTGTTCCTACTGCAAAAGCCGCAATAGATATTGCTTGTTTTGATATAATGGGCAAAAAACTAAATCAACCTGTATATCAATTAATTGGCGGACGCTACCATGAAGACTTCCCTGTCACTCACGTCTTAAGTATCGCCGAACCTGAAGACATGGCTGAAGAAGCTGCTTCCATGATTCAAAAAGGTTACCAATCTTTCAAAATGAAAGTCGGTACGAATGTAAAAGAGGATGTAAAAAGAATTGAAGCTGTACGTGAACGTGTAGGAAATGATATTGCGATTCGCGTTGATGTAAACCAAGGATGGAAAAATAGCGCCAACACATTAGCGGCACTTCGTTCATTAGGTCATTTAAGCATCGACTGGATTGAACAGCCTGTTTTCGCAGACGATATTGACGCAATGGCTCACATTCGTTCTAAAACAGACCTTCCGCTTATGATTGATGAAGGATTAAAAGGTTCTCGTGAAATGCGCCAAATCATTAAATTAGACGCGGCTGATAAAGTAAATATAAAACTAATGAAATGCGGCGGCATATATCCCGCTGTAAAACTCGCTCATCAAGCAGAAATGGCAGGCATTGAATGCCAAGTTGGATCCATGGTCGAATCATCCGTTGCCTCTTCCGCAGGATTCCATGTCGCTTTCTCGAAAAAAATTATTACGAGCGTCGAGCTAACAGGTCCATTAAAGTTCACGAAAGACATCGGAAACTTACATTACGACGTACCATTTATTCGCTTAAACGAAAAGCCAGGACTTGGCATTGAAATAAACCAAAATACATTACAAGAACTAACCGTCTTTCAAGACGTTGTACGCTAAAGGAGGACTAACGCATGACAGTTCTATACAAAGGATCATTAAAACAAAATAACGAACCATTTCACGTTACATTACTAACACTAGAGAACATTGAACAAACCTTATCACTACAAAACGTTGTAGTTGAGGCGCTAGAGGATAAAAGTCGCTTACAGCCACTCTCGCTAGAAGAATTTCAATACATTCTAGAAGGAAACGGCATGATGATCGGTGCTTTTATCGAAAACGAACTCATCGCATTTCGTGCCCTACTCGTTCCTCCTATCGACGACGAACATTTAGGACTTGATATTGGCATAGCAGAAAGCGAACTACATCGCGTCATCTATCAAGAAATTTCAAATGTTCACCCGAACAGCCGAGGAAATGGGATCCAAAAAATATTAGCAACAGTCATCATGGACGAATTACAAAACGAAGATAGCAAATACGATTACGTTTGCTGCACCGTTGCTCCTTTTAACATTCCAAGTTTAAAAGATAAGTTTTCGCAAGGAATGGAGATTGCTGCATTGAAGGAGAAGTATAGTGGTAGTATGCGGTATGTGTTTGTGAAGGAATTGCGTGGAAGCAAGAAAAGAAATTGGACGGATGTTAAGAGTGTTCCGATGAGTGATGCTGTTGGACAGCAAGCTTTACTTTCGAACGGTTATCGTGGGTATGGAATGGGGAAAGTAGACGGAGATTTTGTTGTGAAGTTTGGACGATGATTTATATACCTGAAAAAAAGGAGATGTCTGCTGTGACATCTCCTTTTACTTTCTCTTCATTGAACATATCGATTGCGACTCCAAATATATCAGCGATTTTCGATATATATCGGTGCAATTTCAAATATATCAGCGATTTTTGAATTATATCGACTACCGACAAGTATTGACAATAATCGCAACCTATATAAATTTCCCCACTAAACCGTCATCTTCCAACTAGATAACGCTAACCAGTTTTCCATCTCCTTATAATCAGGCATTATCTTCCCGACAAGACGCCAAAAAGAGCGATCATGATTTAAGTGAACCATATGGCACATTTCATGAACAACTACATAATCAAGTACTCGCTGTGGTGCCATCGCTAGCTTCCAATTGAATGTTAGCTGTAAATTTGAATCACAAGTGCCCCATGTGCGGCTACTATCTGTAATACGTATAGAACGCGGTTTTGTTTTGAAGTTACTTTGATGTGCTTTAATACTCTTCTCTACTAATGACTTACACCGCTTATAGTAAAATCGTTTTAACGCTTGTTGGATTTTCTCATCCTTAAGCTCTTTCACATAAATATGTAGCTTATCTTCTTCAAACACTGCATTGTCTTGCGTAATACTTGCATCTTGGGAGATCTGTATCGGATACGTATTCCCTAAATACAGAAAACCCTCTCCTTGATCATAATCCTTTTCCTGTGGTCCAAGCGCTCGCTCCTGCATTTCCTTACGTGTTTTCTGAATCCACTCCCACTTCTCCTCTAGCAACTGGACTAAGTATTCAACAGGTGTTCCCTTTGGAGCCTGCACTTCCACATTTCCGTACGAATCTACAAAAAGACGCACCGATTTTTTCTTTTTATAAGTTATATGAAAATTAATCGTCTCACCTAAATATGTATGTACCATTTCATCACCTAGTGTATTATTTTACAAATAAAAAAGAGTAGGATACGAACGCCCTACTCTACCTATTATATCATTTACCGCGTTAACCGACTCATTAGCCTCTATACTTTACACCTAATCCCTTAATGAAATTCCTTGCGTATCTATCGCCGCACTCTTTATAATTTTTATGGCCTTTTTTTCTTAATAGGGCGCCTAGTTCTCCCTTTGTTACTATAACGCCTACGCTATCTAATATATCAAGTACATCCTCACTCGTTAAAGATAGTGCGATTTTCATTTTCTTTAGCAGAAGGTTATTCGCACTCTCTTTGCTTTGTACAGGTGCCGGTTGTCCTGGTTTCGGATCTTGCTTCCCTCTTTTTAAAGTAATAAATCCATTTAAAAATGCCTCTAACATCATCATATCGCATGTTTTTACGTACTCGTCTTCAGCTACATCATCATTTTCAGCTTCATGCTGAGGTGCTCTCTTTATTTTTGTAAGCATATCAACTACGTCTTCTTTCGTTACTTCCATACCACCAAGTTTAAAGATTTCTACCATATCTATATCTCTTATATCTAAAGCGTACCTTACTCTTTTTAATATATCGTTGTTGCTCATTGCCATTGTTTTGCCTCCTGAAATGTTGATTATAGTAATGCTTTTAGCATGTGTAAATGAATGTCGTTAAGTTACTACTTTAACATTTTAGGGGGAGGTTTTGTAGCCTTAGGTGGATTAATGGTTGTGGGGATGATTTTATTTATTATTAAGATACTTCTAATAACGAATTTATTGTATTAGAAATTAAGAAAGATCCTATCGATAGAAACGCCTTCAAATACTGTAAAAAGTATTTTAGTTGGTAGTGGGATAGCTCCTTCATTTAAGGATGATATTAATAAAGCAAAAAAGGATGGGGATTTACTATTAATTAACACACTTAAAAATGGACTAACCTAATATAGGTTAGTCCATTTCTTTTTATGCAACTCTAATTTAGTAGGCAACTCAAACGTGAATGTTACGCAAAATTCAGGTGAAATAGATTGATTATGTTTACTTAGGTTTTACTTTTCATTTGTGGTACGGTTCACCGTAACTAATCTAAATGAGGTTATTGTTCATTATTTTTATAATTAAATTTAACAAAAAATGTAGTGCCCTCCGTTCCTGTTTGAATTTCTATTTTTGCATTATGACGGGCAGCAATGGCATAACATACACCTAACCCCAATCCAGTTCCATTATTTTTGGTCGTGTAAAATGGAGTACCTAGTTTCTCTAATACTTCAGGCCTGATACCTGTTCCTTGGTCCCGCACTGCAAGCACCACACAATCTCGACCTTCTTTATAGGTGCTAATGGTTAGAACTTTCTCTTTGTCCATCGCTTCTAAGCCATTACGGTATAAGTTTATTAATAATTGCCGTACCTCATTACGATTTAAAAGTAATTCCGGAATGTCATTTGTATCGACTTGAATATATTTATTTTGATTATGCGTATCAATCTTTATTAAAGGAATAATATCGCGGATAATTGAATTTAAATCTAACATCTGCAAATCCGATTTCCTTGTATTACCCATTGAGAGAAATTCAGTAATAATAGAATTGGCACGGTCAAGTTCTTCAATCATTAAATTAAAGTGCTTATTATGTTTCTCATAGGTGGGCTCTTCTTTTAATAACTGCAAAAATCCTCGTACTGTTGTCATTGGATTTCTAATCTCATGGCTGATACCTGCTGCCATTTTCCCTATTAAATCTATGTTCGATAACCTTTTCAATTCCTGCTCATATTGCTTTTTTTCCGTTATGTTTTTAAAAATACAAGAAATACCATCATCATACGGGTATGCAATAACTTCGTACCAATATTCATCAGGGGCAGAAAAAAATTCAAAATACACTGTAGTTCGCTCTGACATTACACGATGAAGTTCCTTATACATGACTTCGTCAATGCTATTCGGGAAAATCTCCCATATATTCTTGCCTAATACATCTTTTGCTGTTTTTCTTTGTGGAAAATATTGATGCTTATTTACATACGTAAATTCCCATGTATTATTCAAAGTAAAAAATCCATCTGTAATACTTTCAATCACACTTGTAATTTTTTCATTAGCAACAGCTAGTTCTTTCGTTCGCTCTTCCACCATGCTTTCAAGTCGATCCATATATAACAAGTTTGAAAACGTAGGCGCTGTAGCATCAACGATAGATTTTGCCAGTTGCATCTGGGAATTATCATAATTATGAGCTTTTCCCTCTTTGTCAACGACGATTACCCCTAATACTTCTCCCATTGAAACCAATGGAATCATCAGTAGACCCTTACTATCTATATTTTTTGTTTGAATAACCTCTTGGATCTTAGCTTCATAGCTTTTCTCCATCCAATCCGCTTCTGTCCAATCACAGTCCTTGCTTAACTTCGTTGTTTTAATCGTTGTTTTGTCTAGGGGGTCTAAAAGGTGGGCTGCCATGCTGTTACTCTCTAAAATCTGTCCTAAGTAAAAAAAACATTTATCAAAACTCTCCTGTATCGAGGAACACATTGATAAATCACGGGTAACATTTAGTAACAGCTGCTTCTCGGCAATAAGGTTTTCCTTTTGCGTTAAATTATTTGCGTTTTGAATTGCAACCGCAGCCATATTTACATAAGCTTCAACACTTTGAATTTCTGAATTTGTTAAGTTCATTGGAATTCCATAATCAAATAAAAAAACCAGACCAAATAACTCTTGCCCAAATGAGATAGGTAGAGCTAATAAGGACTTAATTTTGAACGCAGCAACTGGTCTCGGATCCGGCCGATGATCCTTTGATGTATCAGGAATATAAATGGTTTTTTGGGTTTCAATAACTTCTTTTGCCAGTAAGTCTATTTCAGGATCAATTACCTGAGTATCGAGCGTTACGCCATTTATTGTCTCTGGTTTTCCTGCAAACCCTCTAAATGTTCCATCTTCCTGGGGTAAATAGATTCCAACAGCGTTGCACTTAACAATCTCCTCTGATATCGCCATTGTTACACGCTGCAATACTTCACGTAGTTCTAATTTTGTATTTATTATTTTTGTTATATTCGCGAGCCTAGAATATCTCGCCTGATCACTTAACATTCACATGGCCTCCAATTATAGGCATAATAAAATAAACATGATACTATCATTGAAAATCAAGACCAACCTACCATTTTCACTTTTCTCCTGTATTCTTTTCTTACCCCTTTTTACATAGAATACCTCACTTACTTATGATACGGTTCACCTTAATTAAAATGAAACAGTGTAACTTTCAAAAGTTACACTGTTTCACTACCTTCTACCACATTCACACTCGCCTCAAACTTATCAAGTAATGCGCGTACTTCATCAGTTGATTTTGTGCTCATCAATTGATTTCTTAGTTCAGCAGCTCCAGGGAAGCCTTTTACATAAATTTTGAAGAAGCGATGTAGTCCTGTGATGGAGCGTGGTAATACTTCTGCATATTGATCTTGAAGATCAAGTTGTAGTCTTAAAAGATCTAGATGTTCTTTACTGCTATGCTCTCTTGGCTCTTTTTCGAAAGCAAACGGATTTTTAAAGATACCTCGTCCAATCATAACACCATCAATGCCGTATTTTTCAGCAAGTTCCAGTCCGACTTTACGGTCAGGAATGTCTCCGTTGATTGTTATTAGCGTATTTGGTGCGATACGGTCACGTAATTTTTTAATTTCCGGAATTAGTTCCCAATGCGCATCCACTTGGCTCATTTCTTCTCTTGTACGTAAGTGAATAGAAAGGTTTGCGATATCTTGTTTGAAAATATGCGTTAACCAATCTTCCCATTCGCTTAACTCTTTAAAGCCCAGTCGTGTTTTTACGCTGACAGGTAGTCCGCCCGCTTTTGCTGCTTGAATAAGTTCTGCCGCAACGTCTGGACGTAGAATAAGGCCACTACCTTTTCCTCTTGATGCTACGTTCGGTACAGGGCAACCCATGTTAATATCAATACCTTTAAATCCTAACTCTGCCATACCAATACTCATTTGACGGAAATATTCAGGATTATCTCCCCAAATATGCGCCACGATCGGTTGTTCATCTTCTGTAAAGATTAAACGGCCACGTACACTTTTCATACCTTCTGGATGACAATAGCTATCCGAGTTTGTGAACTCTGTGAAGAATACGTCTGGGCGACCTGCCTCACTTACTACGTGACGGAAAACAACGTCTGTCACATCTTCCATTGGTGCAAGTACGAAAAATGGTCGTGGTAAATCACTCCAAAAATTATCTATCATTTCAAATTCAAATCCTCTCACTATGAATACAATTTCAAACTCTCAATAAAGTGAAACTTTAATCAGTGGGGGGTTTCTTCATCCCCCACTGATTATTAGTTGAACCAATCGGACTTTTATGGGCAGTTGATCCCCCACCTAACTTCTTTGCTTTCGCTGAATTTTGAGGTGGGGGTCTTACTGCCCATTAAAGCGGGATAAACCAAAAAGCAGATGGTATAGATTCTCCTATATCAACTGCTTTCCTATTATACCAACTTAAGCCAAGCCACACACTCCACATGAGTCGTATGCGGGAACATATCAACAGGTTGTACTTCCTGCGTTTTATATCCGCCTTCTTCTAGTACTTTTAAGTCACGTGCTAATGTTGCTGGGTTACATGATACGTATACGACGCGTTTTGGTTTCATGTCGATGATTGTGTTTAGTAGTGCATCATCACAACCTTTACGCGGTGGATCTACGACCATTGTGTCGGCGATTATGCCTTCTTTGTACCATTTTGGAATAACTACTTCTGCTTCTCCTACGCCAAACTCAGCGTTTGTCATGTTGTTTAGTGCTGCGTTTCGGTTTGCGTCTTCGATTGCTTCTGGGACGATTTCAACGCCGTACACTTTTTTCGCTTTTTGCGCTAGGAATAAGGAGATTGATCCAATTCCACAATAGGCATCAATTACTGTTTCGTTACCATCTAGTTTTGCATATTCTAACGTTTTATCGTATAACACTTTCGTTTGTTCTGGGTTTACTTGATAGAATGAACGTGCTGAAATTGCAAATTTAATGTCACCGATAAAGTCATAAATGTATTCCGACCCGTACAGTACTGTCGTTGTGTCTCCAAAGATTACGTTTGTACGTTTCGTGTTTACGTTTTGAACAATTGATTTTACTTCTGGGAATTTCGCAGCAATTTCTTCAATGATTGCTTTTTTGTTTGGTAATTCTGCTGTACGGGTAATGAAGACAAGCATAATTTCCCCTGTTACTTGTCCGTAACGAGCCATTACGTGGCGAAGTGTTCCTTTGTTACGCTCTTCGTTGTATGCCGAAATACCGTGTTTTTCACAAATACGTTTTACTTCCTGGATTAATGTATCGTTTTCTTCTGCCTGAATTAAACATGATTCCATATTAATAATGTCATGTGTTCCTTGGCGATAAAAACCAGCGACAAGTCCACCTTCACGTTCTCCAATTGGTACTTGTGCTTTGTTACGGTATACCCATGGGTTCTTCATACCAAGTACAGGGTGCACAGGAACATCGCTTAATCCGCCAATGCGCTGCATAACGTCACGTACTTGTTTTTCTTTCGCTTGTAATTGTCCTTCATATGTTAAGTGCTGAAGCTGACAACCGCCGCACTGATTGTACACTGGGCATTCTGCATCTTTACGATATGGGCTCTCTGTATGAAGCTTCATTAAACGACCGAATGCGAAGTTTTTCTTCACTTTAATAATTTTAATTTGTGCTTCTTCACCTGGTAATCCGTTTTTAACGAAAATAGGATAGCCCTTTACTTTCGCAACACCGGCACCATCATGTGTTAAATCTTCAAATACTACATCTATAAACTCATTTTTCTCAACTGGTGGCGTCATTTTTGTACTCATTTTCCGACCTCTCTTTTTCATAACACTGCGTTACATTTTATCATACTTATATGGTCTATTTCTATCGGAAGAAAAAAAGCTATTGACGATAGTTCTCTGTTAATGTTACGCTACTACTAATTTAATACGGACGATGTTACCTCATATATATTCGATAATATGGATCGAGAGTTTCTACCCGGCAACCTTAAATTGCTGGACTATGGGGAAAACTAATGAATATTAGCCTATGTGCAAAAAAGGACTCATATTGATTAGCTTTCTCTCATAGATGAAAGTGAATCCATATGGGTCTTTTTTTATTTTTATTTTTCTAAAAGGTCAGACATCTTACGTATGACATAAAACCTCTTTGTTTTATTTTTAGTAATATAACGAGCGTTTTATGTACAAACTTTATACGAACTTCTGAAAGGGGCAACTACATGCAATATGTAATGAGCATTATCGGTATTCTTGTCGTTTTAGGTTTATGCTTTGCTTTGTCAAACAATAGAAGTAAAATCAACTTCCGTGCAATTGCTATTATGATTGGTTTCCAAATTTTAATCGGTTGGTTTATGTTTGGCACAAAAATTGGTCAACAAATTATCATCTTCATTAGTAAAGTTTTCAACAAACTAATTAAACTTGGTACGACAGGTGTCGATTTTCTCTTTAATGGAATTCAAAGAGATTTTGTCTTTTTCTTAAATGTATTATTAATTATCGTATTTTTCTCAGCACTACTTTCTATCTTTAGTTATTTAGGTGTTTTACCATTCATCGTTCGCGTTGTCGGTGGTGCAATTTCAAAAATTACTGGTTTACCACGCGTCGAGTCATTCCACGCAGTAAACTCTGTATTCTTCGGTTCAAGTGAAGCGTTAATCGTTATTAAAAACGATTTACAGCATTTTAACAAAAACCGTATGTTTATCATTTGTTGTTCTGCAATGAGTTCCGTTTCTGCTTCTGTTACAGCATCATACGTAATGATGTTAGATGCGAAATATGTACTAGCCGCTCTTCCGCTAAACTTATTCTCAAGCTTGATCGTTTGTTCGCTATTAACACCAGTTGATACGAAGAAAGAAGATGAAGTGATTCAAAAATTTGATAGAACTTTATTCGGAGACAGCTTTATCGGCGCAATGATTAACGGTGCGCTTGATGGTTTAAAAGTAGCTGGTATCGTTGCTGCATTAATGATTGCCTTCATCGGTGTGATGGAAGTTGTAAACTACGTAATTAGCGCAGCTTCAGGTGCAATGGGATATGCTGTTACTTTACAACAAATCTTCGGTTATATACTTGCTCCATTCGCATTCTTAATGGGTATTCCAACTCAAGATATTATCCCAGCTGGTGGAATTATGGGTACGAAGATTGTATTAAACGAGTTTGTAGCAATCCTTGATTTAAAAGGTGTTGCATCAACATTATCTCCACGTACAGTCGGAATCGTTACAGTATTCTTAATTAGCTTCGCAAGTATTAGCCAAATTGGTGCGATCGTTGGGACAATCCGTGCTCTTTCTGAAAAACAGGGAAGTGTCGTATCTAGATTCGGTTGGAAAATGTTATTTGCATCAACACTTGCTTCTATCTTATCTGCAACAATCGCTGGATTGTTTATATAATAAAAAAACTCCACCTTACTTCTCCTTTTTCAAAAGGAAATTTAGGTGGAGTTTTTTTACTTTCTTCTATATGTATTTTTATGTAAACTCCACCAGAAAAATATAAGGTGTTTTTCCGAATTATTCCAAAAATGTATTCCCCTCTATATTCTATAGTGATATGATGTACAAGGGTATAATTCAAATTTTTAAAATCGAAAATTTGAATTATTGTCACTTATACGAATGATAATTTCAAGACATAAGTGATGATAATTAAAACACAATAGAAGGATGATAGAATGAAAAAATATACATATATCGCTTTACTTTCTTCTGCTATTCTCGTAGGTTGTAACACTAGTAGCACTAGTGATAAACAAATAAAAGAAGCAACGGCGAAACAAACAGTTGAACAAAAAAAAGCGAAAGCGGTTGAACTGCCTTTAACACAAGGGATTATTACATGGGATCCGTATGAATATAACGCACAAAACACCACGCTTTATACAAAGGATTTAAGAGATTCATTCACACAAGTACGTTACAATATTTGGCGTACTGCTGATGGTCCTGAAAGCAAACAAACTTTTACTTCACAAGAAAAAGAACGTGACTTTGCCCTCCCACTACATTTAAAATCATTTCATTTAAAACGTGGCGAATTTCAAATTGAAACAGTAGGAATCAAAGAAGATCATACTGAAACAAATCTAGTAACATCTAAAATTACATTCCAGCAACATGTACCCGTATTAATGTACCATGCGATTGAAAAATACCCTGGACCAAGTGATGGGGATTACGGCTTATACGTACCACCTGAGCAATTCGAAAAGCATATGCAATATTTGAAAGATAACGGTTATACAATGCTTACGTTTGAACGTTGGAATGATATAAATCGTGTAAATAAACCTGTTTTTGTAACGATGGATGATGGTCGAAAAAATAATATGAATGCTCTTCATATTTTACAAAAATTAAAGGATGATAGATTCCAACCTACGGCTACTGAATTTCTTACTGCAAATGAGATAGACAAACCAAATCGTCTATCAACAGATGAGATAAAACAAATGATGGATTCAGGCATTTTTTCTATTCAATCACATACTGCTAATCATACGATGATGGCTCATTCAAGCAATTATGATGAGGAATTACGTAGTTCGAAAGAAAAAATCGAAGCCCTTACTGGTAAAAAGGTCATCGCTCTCGCCTATCCAGTAGGTTCTTATAATGACCCAGCTGTTGAAGAAACAAAAAAACATTATGAGTTCGCAGTAACTACTGATCACGGTAATCACATTACAAAAGGGATGCCAAACGAACAGTACTTAATTAAACGCCACTTTGTAGGGCCTAATACATCAATGGAAAAATTCATATCTCTTATAAAGTAAAACTTGATCAGTAGGGGTTTTGTTCACCCCCACCTAACCTCTTTGCTTTTGCTGAATTTTGAGGTGGAGTCTTACTGCCCACAAATAGCGGGATAAAGTAAACTTTACTAAAAGATGATAGAAATAAGTCACTAACCTATCTCATTACTAAAATGATATGATGAACAAGGGTATGTCCCCACCTCTCTTACAGCGGTGGGGATTTTAAATATAAGTATGCAACATAATACACAATAGAAGGTGATTTTATGAGAAAATACGCAGCAATCGCTTTATGTACGTCTGCCATTTTAGCTGGCTGTAAAAGTAGCAATGTAAACCAGGAACCTAAAAAAGAGAAAAAGGTTCAAGAAGTTAAGAAACAAGAAGAGACTGTGCAAGAACAAGGTAAAATTTCTTATCATCCGATTACACACGAATCTACAAACACTACTATTCATATGACAGATATAAAGGATACTTTAAGTGAGGTACAATATAAAATTTGGCGCACAGCTGATGGGAAGGAAAGTGCTAAATCTTTTTCTTCTAAAGAAAAGGAGAAACAATTTACACTTCCTTTTGACATAAAAGAATTTGAAGGAAAACGCGGTGAGTTTCAAATTGAAGCAATAGGAATGAAAGAAGATGGGAAAAACATTCCACTCACAAAATCTACTATTACTTTCGAGCAAAAGGTTCCCGTTCTTATGTACCATGCAATCGATGATTATCACGGACAAGGCATTAAAGATTTATTCGTATCACCTGCTAATTTTGAAGCCCAAATGAAATATTTAAAAGACAACGGCTATACATTACTAACTTTTGAACGCTGGGGCGATATAAATAAAGTGAATAAACCTATCTTTGTTACATTTGATGACGGTATGAAAAATAATATGAATGCATTTCATATTTTACAAAAGCTAAAAGACGATACATTTAAACCAACAGCAACAGAATATATGATTATTAATAATGTCGATGCTGAAGGATCTCTTTCTACATCTGACATAAAAGAAATCGTTGATTCCGGCATTTTCTCCATGCAATCTCATACTGCAACACATGCAGACTTACCTAAGATTACAAACTATGAAGAAGAATTAAAAGGATCGAAAGAAAAGCTAGAAAAAATAACTGGTAAGCCCGTTATCGCAGTTGCTTATCCATTCGGTCATGTGGATGATAAAGTCGTTGCAGAAACGAAGAAATATTATCAATTTGCGACGACAACAAAACCCGGAAAGTTCATTACGAAAGGTGAACCCGATGAGTTGTTAAAAATGAGGCGTGTTCGCATACACCACACGACGACCGTAGAACAATTTGCTTCTTCGATTAAATAACGATGAGAGCTCAATATATTTTGAGCTCTCTTTTTACGCTATATTTATATATATTTTTTGAATTTTCTTGTATTATATATAGTAAGAAATCTTTCAAACTAAAGGAGATTATACATATGTCATTTGAACAAACGTTAGAGAAATATGCTGCCCTTGCAGTCAATGTTGGTGTTAATATTCAACCAGGACAAACACTATCAATTAGTGCACCTCTTGAAGCTGTACAATTTGTGCGCCTCGTTACAGAAAAAGCATATAAATCTGGTGCAAAACACGTATATGTGGACTGGAATGATGAGACGTTAACACGCTTAAAGTTCGACCTAGCTCCTGAAGAAGCATTCGCTGAGTTCCCATCTTGGAAAGCACACGCTCGTGAAGAATTAGCAAAAGAAGGCGCTGCATTTATGTCTATTTATGCAGAAAACCCGGATTTATTAAAAGGTGTAGAAGCAACGCGTATCGCAACAGCTCATAAAGTAGCTGGTGAAGCAATGAAAGTATACCGTGATTACGTACAAGCTGATAAAGTAAGCTGGTGTGTCATTTCTGTTCCTACGAAAGAATGGGCTGCGAAAGTATTCCCTGACGTTGCACCAGAAGAACAAGAAGCAAAACTATGGGATGCTATTTTCAAAGCTACTCGTGCGGATTTAGAAAATCCTGTGGAAGCATGGAAAGAACACGATGAAACGTTACATACAAAAGTTGATTACTTAAACGAAAAGCATTATAAAGCCCTTCACTATACAGCTCCTGGAACAGATTTAACGATCGAACTTCCAGAAAAGCATGTATGGGCTGGTGCTGGTAGCTTAAATGAAAAGAACGTACCATTTATGGCGAACATTCCAACTGAAGAAGTATTTACAATGCCACTTAAAACAGGTGTAAACGGCCAAGTATCTAGCACAAAACCGTTAGCATTTGCAGGTAACATTATCGATAACTTCACGTTAACATTTGAAAACGGACGTATCGTAGACTATAAAGCTGAAACTGGTGAAGAGGCTTTAAAACATTTAGTAGAAACAGATGAAGGCTCTCACTTCTTAGGCGAGGTTGCTTTAGTACCTCATGATTCACCAATTTCAAATACAAATATTTTATTCTACAATACACTATTTGACGAAAACGCATCTTGCCACCTTGCAATCGGAAGTGCTTATGCTTTCAACTTAGTTGGCGGAAAAACAATGTCTAAAGAAGAACTTGCCGAAAACGGAGCAAACAATAGTATTACACACAACGACTTCATGATTGGATCAGCTGAGCTTGATATTGATGGTATTACAGATGATGGAAGACATGAACCAATCTTCCGTAAAGGTAACTGGGCATTTTAATACAAACAAAAGGCTATCTTCCACACCGGAAGATAGCCTTTTATGATGCCGATGAAACCTTAAGCCCAATTACTCCTAAAACAATAAAAAGAATACAAAATGCTTGGAATAAGTTAATGTGCTCTTTGAAGAAATACACGCTAATGATTGTAATAAGTAATGTTCCTACACCAGACCAAATCGCATAAGCAATACTTAAATGAATTTTTTTGACAACGATAGCAAATACGCTGAAACAAATTCCATAAAATACGAAAATAAGTACACTGGGAACGAGCTTTGTTAAACCATTTGATAGTTTCATCGCAATTGTTCCAGCTACTTCAAAAATAATTGTAACAAGTAATAATAGCCAATATACCATACTAGAATCTCCTTCTCTGTTACCTTATAGAAATTCTAGTATACTACTTATAGTCCTAATGAAATATATTTAATTTCTAAATATTCCTCGATACCGAAATGGCCTCCTTCACGGCCAATACCACTTTCTTTAAAGCCACCGAATGGTGCTTGTGCAACTGATGGAAGTCCATCATTTAATCCGATAATACCGTACTCTAATGCTTCGCTAACTTGGAATGCTTGACTAATATCTTTTGTGAAAATATAAGCAGCTAAGCCATATGGTGTATTATTTGCACGTTCGATTACTTCTTCAACCGTTTTAAATTTCGCAACTGGTGCTACTGGTCCGAATGTTTCTTCATTCATACAAAGCATCGTATCGTTCGCCAATCCAATTACAGTTGGTTGCATAAAGTGTCCATCTAGCTCTGCAACCTTTTGACCACCAAATAAAACTTTTCCACCCTTTTGAATAGCATCTTCAATATGTTCCTGTACTTTCGAAACTGCATTCTCGTCAATAAGTGGTCCTACAGTCGTTCCATCACCGAAACCGTCTCCTACTTTTAACTGCCCTACTGCCTTTTGAAACTTCTCTGCAAATACTTCATACACTTCTTCCTGAACAAATACTCGGTTTGTACATATACACGTTTGTCCTGCGTTACGGAATTTCGAACCGATTACCGCCTCTACCGCTTTATCTAAGTCCGCATCATTCATAACAATAAACGGCGCGTGACCACCTAACTCAAGTGAAACCTTTTTCATCGTTTGTGCAGCACTAGCCATTAATTCTTTCCCAATCTCAGTTGATCCTGTAAAGGAAACTTTTCGAACACGCCCATCTTCCATCCACGTATCAGCAATTGCTTTCGCACTACCTGTTACAATATTTATTACGCCTTTTGGAATGTCCGCTTCATGGGCTAATTCAGCTAATTTCAAAGCAGTTAAAGGCGTTTGGCTTGCCGGTTTTACAACTGCCGTACATCCCGCTGCAAGCGCCGGGGCTACCTTTCTCGTAATCATAGCAGCCGGGAAGTTCCAAGGTGTAATAGCGGCCATAACTCCAACCGGTTGTTTCATAACTAAAATACGTTTATTCGGATGAGAAGCAGGAATCATTTCGCCATATACGCGTTTACCTTCTTCTGCATACCATTCAACAAAGCTATTGGCATAATTCACTTCACCAAGTGCTTCTACAAACGGCTTTCCTTGTTCTCTCGTCATAATCGCTGCAATCTCTTCTTTATTTTCATCGATAAGTGTGAACCATTTTTTTAACTTCACTGCACGGTCTGCTGCTGTTAACTTAGACCATGATTTAAAAGCTTCATGAGCAGCATCAACAGCTTGCTTTGCCTCTGTTACCCCGCCCTTTGGTACCGTCGCAAATATTTCCTTCGTTGCTGGATTATTTACTTCGATTTGTTCTTGCAATGTAATCCACTCACCATTTATATACATCGCCTTTTTCTCTACATTTACAAACGTCGCTTTTTTATCCAATGTTTTCTTCCTCCTCTATAAGTTTCTTTATCTTCCTAGTGGCAGCAGATTGACTTATTTTTAAAAACTCCGCTACTTTATAACTCGATCCATATGTTTTATATGCTTTCAAAATAATATTCCGTTCTACTTCTTCTAACATTTTATAGAGACTTTGGCCGGACTGTTCAACCGTTGATTCTTGCATCGCTATTGGCAAATCTTCTATCGTAACGATATCATCAGCAGTTATAACAATTCGCTCAATCACATTTTCAATTTCTCTATTATTTCCTTCCCACCGGTAACCAGCAAACATTTGCAATGTGCTAGGCGCTAATTTTACATTCCGACCATATTTCTCGTTAAAGTGCTGTAAATAATGATAAATGAGTGGCAAAATGTCTTCAGTTCTTTCTCTGAGTGGTGGAATTACAATTGGAATGACATTTAGACGATAATATAAATCTTTCCGGAATGTTCCTTGTTTCACCATCATATTTAAATCTCTATTTGTAGCCGCTACAATTCTAACGTCCACCTTTTTTAATTCTCTTCCGCCAATAGGACGAAACGTTTTTTCTTGCAACACTTGCAAAAGTTTCGCTTGAATTTCAAGTGGCATTTCGCCAATTTCATCTAAGAAAAGGGTTCCTTTATGAGCCGATTCTAATAATCCCTTTTTCCCTTCACGATTCGCACCTGTAAAAGATCCACCTGAGTATCCAAAAAGCTCTGATTCAATTAAATTCGTTGGCAATGCCGCACAATTAATTTCATAGAAACTTTCATTCTTCCTGTTACTCACTTCATGTAAATGACGTACTAATCGACTCTTCCCTACTCCTGTCTCACCTAAAACGAGAACTGTACTATCTACCACGGATACTTTCTTGATTGTCTCGACTATTTTTTGCATAGCGATACTTTTAAAAATAAGTCCTTCATGTTCATATGTTTCTCTTAATTCTTTTTTATATGTTTTTAACTGATTATCCATTTCCTCTACCTTTTGACGTAATTGGTAGAGCTCTGTCAGATCACGTGAATAACTAATTACTCTTCTTAAATTTCCCTCATTATCAAAAACAGGCCTTGTACGAACGTGTAAATACTCTCCTGATTTTGTCGTTTGAACGAGTTCAATCGGTCTCTTTTTTTCAATTACTTCTAACGTTGCCGATGGATAAAAGATACCATCCTTCTGCAATTCTTTCACATGCTTACCTACCAGCTCTTTAGCAGCTAGTTGATAGTGCCTTTCACATGTACTATTTACACGCACAACGATTCCCTTTTCGTCAGTCACAAAAATTTCGTCAAACGCATATTCAAATACATCTTGTAAATCCATTAACACTCGTTCCTTTTCTCCAACCACCCTAGCCACCCCTAACTTCCAATCCATCGATTCACTTCACTACCTTTATTATAAAGTGAATTTTCTGTATTTTATATAGAGTCAGCTAGAATGTTTGCGATTTATTATTTAACTTTTAAACACGAGCAGTATTCGCTTTCTCATAACAGACTTGCAATGATTCTTCAATTATAGTTAATCCTTCTTCAAGTTGCTCATCTGTAATAACTAATGGCATTAACACACGAATAACATTACCGTATGTCCCTGCTGATAGTAGAAGTAATCCGCGTTTATTTGCCTCTGCGCACAAATTAGCTGTTAACGTTTTATCAGGTGCTTTCGTCTTACGATCTTGAACGAGCTCGAATGCACACATTGCTCCTAAACCACGCACATCACCAATGCAATTATATTTATTTTTCATCTCTTCGAATCGGTTCATTACGACTTTTCCTAATTCTATCGCTCTATCATTTAAATTCTCTTTTTCTATTACATCAAGTACTGCCAATGCTGCTGCACATCCTAGTGGGCTTCCTGCATACGTTCCACCAAGCTCTCCCGGCGCAGACTCATTCATAATTTCCTTGCGCCCAATAACACCACTAATCGGTACACCAGCGCCTAATGATTTAGATACCGTAATTAAATCTGGAACGACATCATAATGATCAATGGCAAAATATTTTCCTGTACGACTAAATCCTGTTTGAATTTCATCCGCTACAAATAAGATGCCGTGTTCTGAACAAATATTGCGTACTTCTTGCACAAACTTCTTACTTGGAACGATAAATCCGCCTTCCCCTTGAACAGGTTCCATTACAACGGCTGCAATTGTTTCTGGTGCTACTTCTGATATGAAGAAATTCTTAAACTCTTCAATAATAAAGTCATCGTACTGCTCTTCCGTTAATCCTTCTGGGCGGCGATATTCGTACGGGAATGGTGCTTTATAGACTTCAGGCGCAAATGGACCAAATCCAAATTTATATGGTTTTACTTTACTTGTCATCGTCATTGTCATTAATGTACGCCCATGGAATCCTTTAGAAAATGCGATAATACCAGGTCTTTTTGTATATTTACGAGCGATTTTCACAGCGTTCTCAACCGCTTCTGCACCACTATTTAAAAATAGTACTTGCTTATCAAAACTTCCCGGCGCTAATGCCGCAAGTTTTTCTGCTAATTCAATATATGGCTCATACATCATGACATTAAATCCAGTATGAATGTATTGATCTACTTGTTTATGGAGCGCCTCTTTAACAGCTGGATGACAATGCCCTACGTTAATTGTTCCGATTGCTCCCGCGAAATCAATGTACTGATTGCCATCAACATCTGTTACAAGAGAACCATTTGCAGATTGTACAAACGTTGGGATGCCGTTACTTACTCCTTTTGGTACTATATTTTGGCGGCGTTCTAATAAAGACGCTGCTTTCGGTCCAGGAATTTGTTCATTTACTTTAGCAAATTTTTTTGTGTTCATTACGTACCCCATCCTTTTCTTTACATTGTTTTCTCTTTTCATTGCAAAATGTATGCCAACGTTCTTTCCCAGCATTCATCCTGCATACCTTCTATGTCGACATAAAAAATAAGTCTATAAAGACTCATTAAGAGTCCTTATAGACTTATTTTTCTTACACATTAGACTTTCCTTGTTCCCAAATCAACTCACCCGAATGAGAAATAAACTCCCCAACAGATTGTACTACTAAATCTGCAAGTGGTTCTAACGTTTGACGATCTCCTGTACCAGACAGTACTCCAATTGCATAGCAATTGCCACCATTTCTCGCTAAATATAAATCAGTTGGTGTATCTCCAACGACGGCTACTTCACATGCTTCTAAATGAAACTTCTCACAAAAAGATTCTACAATTCTTTTATCTGGTTTTTGTGCCGGAAATGTATCTGAAGCTACAACATAATCAAAAAAGGACTCTAATTGATATTGTTTCAAAAATAATTCTGTTGGTGCAAAATCATCAGCTGTCACAACACCTAAAATAAATCCTCTATCCTTTAAACCTTGTAAAATCCTCGGTAAATCCGCCGTCATTTTCATATAGGAGCGGTGTTCATACATAAGAGAAAATAATTTTTCACTTACCCACTCATGCATTTCCTCTTCCTTAGATGACGTAATATACTTACAAAGCCCCTTTGCTACATCGAGGCTTGTTCCAGCAGCTATTGCACTACGAGGATGAACAAATGCCCCATCCACACCGATTTCTTTTAATAAAGCCTGCTGCATTGACTGTGGGAGTTGATATAATTTTATACATTCAGCGACAAGCTCTTCAGCCACTTTTATCCAAATTGAATGAAAATCCATTAATGTCCCATCTTTATCAAATAGTATTGCCTTTACCTTCTCCATAGCATCCTACCTCTCGTTTCTTATCTCCTCCAGTGTATCAATAAAGTATGGATATAAAATAAACGAATTGTAAAAATACCATAAAAATCAAACTAACTTCCAATTTACAATTCCTCTATATAATAAAAAGGATGCCTTTACAGGGCATCCTCTTGTTGTTCAGGAACAAATAGTTCAAGACAATGATATATATTTTCGAATTCCATCGGTGCATCTCCACCGTATTCACCGTCTAAGTTAATCATTAGTTTATCTGGTGAATGCACTTTAATTCGATTTGCTTGTGTGTATAGCACTTTTGGGTTATTAATATGTTCACCACGCTGCGCTTGTGTTGCTGCTTTAATTAAGTCAGCAATAGAACCTTTTTTCAGTACTAATAAATCAAATAATCCATCGTTAATCGATGCATATGGTGCTACCTTTTCAAAGCCGCCCACTGAACGAGTATTCGTAATTAAAAACATCGTAATTTCTTCTTGTAGTAATTTCCCATCATACTCAATTTCAACATATGTTGGATGTAATGACGGTAACATTTCGATTCCTTTTAAATAGTAAGCAAGTTGGCCTAATACCGTCTTTAGCTTGCTTGGCACTTCATATGTTAATTCTGTAATACGGCCGCCACCAGCGATATTAATGAAATATGTATCATTCGCTCTACCAAGATCTAACGGAACTGTTTTCCCTTCACAAATAATATCCGCAGCCTCTTCAATAGCACGAGGTACACCGATCGCACGCGCAAAATCATTTGTCGTTCCAACTGGAATAATTCCAAACTTTGGACGATGTTCATGTCCTACTAAGCCGTTCACCACTTCATTTAATGTACCATCACCACCAGCTGCGATAACAACATCAAACTTACGATCCGCAGCTTGCCTCGCTGCCACAGTCGCATCCCCAGGACCAGTTGTCGCATGACAAGACGCTTCATATCCAGCTTGTTCTAATTTTTGTAATACTTCCGGTAAGCTCTTCTTAAATAGCTCGCGCCCAGAAGTAGGATTATAAATAATTCTTGCTCGCTTCATCATTTATTAGCACAGGAAATTTCTTTATATATTGAAAAAGAACATACCGAACTTCTATTCAGTATTCCCATGCCTACCTCCTCTCATCTTCCTATCCTTCTTTTATCTCGCTCAAACAGGCAGTAAGAACCCGATTCGTGTAGTCCATCAAAAGTAAATATTCATTTCAATGGTTTTGTTTTATTTGACAAAAAATTTATGTCCATCTATTTCCTCACAACAATTTACATATAACGAATAATAATTATCTATTATTTCATGAGATGAAAAAAACCTCTATGTCTAGATTTATCATTATTCCCACCTTTTTGCAACTATCATACCATAGTTGCTATACAAACATTTTTACACTTTTGACAGTTAATCAAACGTTTGTTTAAACGATCTTCTCTCATTTAAACAAACGTTTGATTAACCTAGAAAAACACCCATGTACGGGTGTTTTTCTGCTTAATCTTTACAAGTTACTATTATTATCGCTTATTAATCTCTTCAAGTAAGATTTTGTTAACAAGCGGCGGATTTGCTTGTCCTTTTGTAGCTTTCATAATTTGACCAACTAAGAAGCCAATTGCACGGTCTTTACCGTTTTTAAAGTCTTCGATAGATTGCTCATTATTATCAAGAATTTCTGTTACAACTTTACGAAGTGTACCCTCGTCAGAAATTTGAACAAGACCTTTTGCTTTAACGATTTCCTCTGGGTCTCCACCTTTTTCAATTAACTCGTTAAATACTTTCTTCGCGATTTTAGAAGAAATTGTACCTTTTTCAATTAATTGAACCATTTTAGATAAACCAGCAGGCGTTAATGCAACGTCTTTTAATTCTTTTTGTTGTTTGTTTAAGTATGCAAGCACTTCACCCATTAACCAGTTTGATGTTAGTTTCGCATCTGCTCCATCTTCAATTGCTGCTTCAAAGAAATCAGACATCTCTTTCGTTAATGTTAATACGTGTGCATCATAAGCTGGTAAGCCAATTTCTGCAACGTAGCGAGCTTTACGTGCATCTGGAAGTTCTGGAATCGAAGCACGAATTTCTTCTTTCCACTCATCATCGATGTAAAGTTCAACTAAGTCTGGCTCTGGGAAGTAACGGTAATCGTCAGATCCCTCTTTCACACGCATTAAGATTGTTTTCTTCGTTGCTTCATCATAACGACGTGTTTCTTGTTGGATGATACCACCAGATAACAATTCTTTCTCTTGGCGCACTTGCTCGTGCTCAAGACCTTTTTGTACGTAAGTGAATGAGTTTAAGTTTTTCAGTTCCGCTTTTGTACCGAACTTCTCTTGTCCAACTGGACGAAGGGAAATGTTCGCATCACAACGCAAGGAACCTTCTTCCATCTTACAATCAGATACGCCAGTGTATTGAATGATTGATTTTAACTTCTCTAAGTATGCATATGCTTCTTCTGGCGTACGCATATCTGGCTCAGATACGATCTCGATTAAAGGCATACCTTGACGATTGTAATCTACTAATGAACCATCAGCTGTATGCGTTGATTTACCAGCATCTTCTTCTAAATGAAGACGTGTAATACCGATACGTTTCTTTTTACCGTCTACTTCAATTTCAATCCAACCATTTTCACCAATTGGCTTATCGAATTGAGAAATTTGGTAAGCTTTCGGATTATCTGGGTAGAAATAGTTTTTACGGTCGAACTTCGTTTCCGTTGCGATTTCACAGTTTAATGCCATTGCAGCTTTCATTGCAAAGTTAACTGCTTCTTTATTTAAAGTAGGAAGTACCCCTGGGTATCCTAAGTCAATTACACTTGTTTGTGTATTTGGCTCCGCTCCGAATTCTGTTGGACTCGCAGAGAAAATTTTCGAATTTGTTTTTAACTCAACGTGAACCTCTAAACCAATAATTGTTTCTAAATTCATCTATGCTCGCCTCCTTACAGACTTGCTTTTTTTGTATGATAGTCTGTTGCTTGCTCAAACGCATGTGCAACGCGGTAAATTGTCGCTTCATCGAAGTGTTTACCAATGATTTGTAGACCAAGTGGCATGTTGTTAGCACCGAATCCACATGGAACAGAAATCGCTGGAACACCCGCTAAGTTTACTGGGATTGTTAAAATGTCATTTGCATACATTGTCATTGGATCATCAACTTTTTCGCCCACTTTAAATGCCGGAGTTGGCGTTGTTGGTCCAATAATAACATCGTAGTTAGCAAATACATTTTCAAAGTCGTTTTTAATTAATGTACGTACTTGTTGTGCTTTCTTGTAGTATGCATCATAGTAACCAGAGCTAAGTGCAAATGTACCAAGCATAATACGACGTTTTACTTCATCACCAAAACCTTCGCTACGTGTGTTTTTGTAAAGGTCTAATAAATTATTTACATTATCAGAACGAACACCGTAACGTACGCCATCAAAGCGTGAAAGATTAGCAGATGCTTCAGAAGAAGATAATAAGTAATACGTTGCTAGAGCGTATTTAGAGTGTGGAAGAGATACTTCCTCCCAAGTTGCGCCCATACCTTCTAATACTTTTAAAGCAGCTAGTACTGACTCACGAGCTTCTTCGCCAACACCTTCTCCTAAGTATTCTTTCGGTACAGCAATGCGTAAACCTTTAACGTCGCCTGTTAAACCAGCTAAGTAGTTTCCTACTTCAACGTTAGCAGAAGTTGCATCCATACGGTCAATACCTGAAATAGCTTGTAATAAGTATGCATTATCTTCTACTGTACGTGTAATCGGTCCGATTTGGTCAAGTGAAGATGCGAATGCTACTAATCCGTAACGAGATACGCGTCCGTAAGTTGGTTTTAAACCTACAACGCCGCAATATGCAGCTGGCTGACGGATAGAACCACCCGTATCAGAACCTAGAGAGAATAATACTTCTCCTGCTGCTACAGCTGCTGCAGAACCACCACTAGATCCGCCTGGAACGTAATCTAAGTTCCATGGATTTTTCGTAGCGTAGAAACCTGAGTTTTCATTTGAAGAACCCATTGCGAACTCGTCCATATTTAACTTACCGATTGTAACTGTGTCAGCAGCTTTTAGCTTTTGCACAACTGTTGCATCATAAATTGGATCAAAGTTTGCTAACATTTTGCTCGCACAAGTTGTACGAAGACCGTTAGTTACAATGTTATCTTTTACACCAATTGGCATACCGAATAATAAACCATTATCTTCAGCACCAATTTTCGCGTCTAATTCTTTCGCTTTCGCGCGTGCGTTTTCTTCATCTAATGTAAGAAAAGCTTTTACGTTATCTTCAACATCCGCAATACGTTTGTAAGATTCTTCTACTAAATCCGTAACGGAAATTTCTTTGTTGTTTAACTTCTTATGTAACTCTGATACGGAATGATCAAATAATGACATCGAAATTCCCCTCCTCTATTCTAATACTGCTGGAACACGGATTTGATTATCTTTGTGATCCGGTGCATTTTTTAATACTTCTTCGACTGGTAAACCTTTTTCTGGTACATCTTCACGCATAACATTTTTCATAGTTAATACATGAGTTGTTGGTTTTACATCAGTTGTATCTAATTCATTTAACTGTTCTGCAAATGTAACAATTGCATCTAGTTGTTTTTGAAATTTTTCAGCTTCTTGATCAGTAATTGCAAGACGTGCTAAATGTGCTACGTGCTTTACATTCTCAACGGAAATTCTTGACACGGCTAGGCCACCTCCATAATATATCGTTCAATCTACAATACTATTGATGATACCAAATTTTCAGTACTTCAAGCAAGTCAACACACGGCACTTACTGCATTTTTACATAAAAAAAGAAAGGCGAATGCCTTTCTTTACGATTTACTCTTTATCTAACGGTTTATTTTTCGGAAATCTCTCGTTATCTTCTTCATTATCACGAATTGTTTTTTGTAATACAAAACAAGACATCGTTAAAAATAATGTTCCAATTAAATAATATCCTTTTACACTAAGCGTTTCATCTAACGTATAAATCCCAATTAGCATACCTGAAAGTGCACAAACAAATGAAGTCCATGCTAAAAACGTGAACGCTTGCGTATTACGTCTTCTCATTGTTCTCCCCCTCGTTAGCTGTACATCCATTATAGATAAGTATATTTACTATGATGGATTTTTATGTAAATTCTAGTTTTATATTTATAAATCTATCATAAAAGAATACTATTTTAAAGTTAGTTTTCTGTCTAATCTGAAAAAACAGTTAAAATCATTGACATTTATTTCAATTCTGCATAAAATAAAAACAAATATTACGAACCTCGAAATATACGGGAGTGGAAATAATTGTTGCAATATGAACATTTTTTAGACTTACTGCTAGATAACGCCAAGAAACTTTTTTATCCTGAAGAATGGGTAAGCCTAGATTTAACACTTTCTAAAACAGAAGTATTTTGTTTACTTTGGATGGAGCGAAATACAGATATTACAATGACAAAAATCGCTGACCTTCTTGATATACCGATGAGTACAACGACAGGTGTTGTAAATCGCCTCGTAAAAAAGGGATATATTGAAAGGTACCGTGATGAAAACGACCGACGCATTGTATTAATTCGTTTAACAGAAAACGGCGTAATGCTCGTTCAAGAAGTAAAACAAAATGCAGCCCATTACTTTAACCTAGTGACAGAAGCATTATCAGAAGAAGAAAAAGCATTCTTACTACAAATCTTCCAAAAGATCATGAATCACATTGCTACGTCACAGCAAAAAACAGAAGAAAAGGTTTCTACACCTAAAATGAAAAACATTCCGATTGAATAAAACCCTAGTTGGGTTTTTATTCAACATTTTATTTCGGAACTCGTAATATTCGATACTCGAAACAAAGGGGATAGAATAATGAGAATTATTTTGTATACAGGTAAAGGCGGCGTAGGAAAAACTAGCATTTCAGCAGCAACAGCACTTCAAAGCGCAAAACAAGGATTAAAAACATTAGTAATGAGTACAGATCCTGCTCATAGTTTAGGAGATTCATTTGGTATAAAGCTATCTTCTGAGCCATTAGCAATTCGTGAAAATTTGTGGGCACAAGAAATTAATACGATTTATGAGATGGAAAAAGGCTGGGGGAAATTACAGAAATATATTACACTACTCTTCACTTCCAAAGCAGCTGATGATATTACAACAGAAGAATTAACGATGTTTCCTGGTATGGAAGATTTAATTAGCTTACTTCGCGTACTCGATTATTATAAACAAAACACATATGATGTTATCATCATTGATTGCGCTCCAACAGGAGAAACATTAGCAATGCTCAGCTTTCCAGATATGCTCGGCTGGTGGATGGAAAAACTCTTTCCTATTAAAAGAAAAGTTTTAAAAGTTGTTCGTCCTATAGCCCAACCACTTCTTGGTGTTCCCCTTCCAACCGATGATATTATGGACGAATTAACGAATACACTTGAACAACTTGGAGAAATGAGAGATATTTTATCAAACCGAGACATAACAAGTATCCGCATCGTTGTAAATCCTGAAAAGATGGTCATTAAAGAAGCTCAGCGCAGCTTTACGTATTTAAACTTATACGATTATAACGTGGATGCCATTATGATTAATCGCGTCATCCCTAACACTGTCACCGATCCTTATTTTCAAGCATGGAAAGATACTCAAAAGAAATATAAAACATTGATTCAAGATAGTTTTCAGCCGCTTCCTATTTACGAAGCTCCTATGTTTGAACAAGAGGTTGTCGGTTTGTCTATGTTAGAGCGTGTAGGAGATGCTTTATTTAAATCAGATTCTTCTCCTACGGAAGTGAAATTTAACGGTCGCACTCAATATGTAAAAAAAGATGGCGATGAGTATATTTTCGTTCTCTCCATTCCCTTCTCAAACAAAAGTGAACTTTCATTAAATCAAAAAGGTGATGAACTTATCATTCGTTCAGGTTCTGTGAAACGGAACATCACATTACCAAAAACGTTAACACACCTTTCTATTCAAGGAGCAAAATTCGAAGATGATGTACTAAACATTCGATTTGGAGGTGTAGTGCATGCGTGAGGAACTACTAAGGAAGGTAATTCGTACAAAAATAAAAGTCGGTATGAATATATTAGAAGAGTTACCTGCCCCAATCCAGCAATCAGCTAAGCAAGCACTAAACATTTTGCAAGAGGAACTAGCTACTTATCCGAAAAAACAAGAGCATCATGAGGATAATTTAAAAAGTATCATAATTGAATAACTATCCCTGTATAGAGGGCCTTTTTTAGGCTTTCTATATTTTATTGGAGTGATGTAAGTTGATGAAAAAACATTCAACTATTATACCCTGGATCATTCCTTTATTATTTTTCGTTCATAACCTTGAAGAATCTTTTCAAATGCCACAATATCTTGCTAATCAATTTTCAATTCATTTTATAACAAGCCGACAATTTTTCATTGCGATTTTCGTATTAACAATCTTTGTCTTACTTATCGTCTTTCTATATCAACTAAACTTCTTGTCTTCTATATACTGGATTATTTTTATACAGGGGGCGATATTCTTCAACTCTGTTCAACATATTATTTTGTTTTTCATTTATCGTTCATATAATCCTGGCGTAATATCAGCCGTTTTCATTATGATTTTTTCTATTTTCTTTTTTTCATTCGAAAAACACCTCATTCATAAAAAACAATTCGTAATTACACTCATTTTTAGCTTATTTGCTTACCCTTTTATAATTTGGATTACCTTACTATTCGCTAGCTACTTTCATTCATAAAAAAAGACCAGGAAAACTCCTGGTCCATCACTCTACTTAACAAACATTGGATTCTACGTTATACAGAATTGGAAGGTACAGAATTAAGGTTTTGTTTGTTAAGTAGATTATATGTTGAACGAGCTAACAGCGGAGGGGTTCCTACTGTTAATCGTTAAACCCGATAATTATTTTACGATTTTTTCAAGCTCCTCAAGTGAAAGATCTACTGAAATGGAACCATCATTTGTTTCTTTCTTAATTGCATCTGTTACTTCTTTTGAATGATATAGTTCAATTACTTTTTTCAGTGTTGGATCATCTTTATCTTTTGTACGAGCTGCGAAAATATTAATATATGGCTTCGCATTTTCATTCTTTGGATCTTCTAAGAAAATTGGATCCTTCGCTGGATCTAATCCAGCTTGACCAGCAACACCGTTATTAATAACTGAAGCTGCAACATCTTTTAATACACGAGGTGTTTGCTGTGCGATAACCGGTGTAATTTTTAACTTCTTCGGATTTTCAGCAATGCCACTTGGATCTCCGAATAAGCCAAAGTCTTTCTTAAGCTTTAATAATCCAGCTGCATCAAGAAGTTTTAATGCACGAGCTTGGTTCGTTGGATCATTTGGAATCGCAATTTCTGAACCATCTGGAATTTCATTTGCCTTCTTATATTTTTCAGAGTATAAGCCCATTGGTGCAATTTGCGTTGTACCGACAGCTGTAATATCTAACTTATGCTCTTTTTTAAATTGCTCTAAGAAAGCAACGTGCTGGAATGAGTTTAGTTCAATATCTCCATCAGCTAACGCTTTATTTGGCGTTGTGTAATCAGAGAACTCAACCAGTTTAATTTTAATTCCCTCTTTTTCAGCTTTTTTCTTTAAAATTTCCCAAGCGTCTCCATCTGTTCCGGTTACGCCAACGCGAACTACTTTCTCTTTTGCTCCTGCCCCCGTGTCTCCACTTGAGCAGCCGCTTAACGCTGAAATTCCTACAATCGCTGATAATGCAAATGCTAAAATTTTCTTCATTTTCTTTTCCCCTCCTCCTTTTTATGATCTACGTAAAAAGACTTTCGCAAAGTAGTTTCCTAAATTTTGAGCTACCTGTACGAGAATAATAAGTAAAACGACCGTTACGAACATAACTGATGTATCAAAACGTTGATAACCATATGTCATCGCTAAGTCACCAAGACCGCCACCACCGACAAGCCCAGCAACTGCAGAAAATTCAATTAAACCAACTGTCATAAACGTAACACCTAAAATCAATGGCGCTAACGCTTCTGGTACAAGAATTTCAAAAACAATTCTAAATGGTGAAGCACCCATCGCTTGAGCTGCTTCAATGACTCCCTTTGGAACTGAAACAAGATTTGTTTCAACCATTCTAGCAATACCAATTGACGCAACTAACGTCATTGGAAAGATTGCTGCTGCTGTTCCAATCGTCGTTCCGATAACACTTCTTGTTAGTGGGCTTAAAGCTACTAAGAAGATGATGAATGGAACCGGACGAATTGTATTAATAATGATATTAAGAATAGAAAAGACCCATTTATTTTCTAAAAAGTTTCCTTTCCTCGTTACATACAATAGTAAACCTAGGGGTATACCAAGAATTGTAGCAAATATAAGGGTTACGATTACCATTAAGAGGGTATCCCCCGTCGCATCTACTATGCGAGGCCAAAATATACTCCAATCAACTCGCATGAGCTTCTACCTCCTTCAGCTGCACTTGCATTCTTAGATGTTGTAATGCTTTTTGAATTTCCTTCTGTTCACCTTGCAATTCTACAAGAAGATTTCCAAATAGCACATTTTGGAGTTCAATAATATTTCCATACAGTACGTTTACATCGACGTTATAATTTTTCGCGATATATGATAGTATTGGCTGCCCTGTCTCTTCCCCAGTAAATGTTAAGCGATAAATCTGTCCACCATTTTGAATTTTCCCTAGAACACTTTCCGGTAAATGATCATTAATAATGGAGCGTACAAAGTTTTGAGTTGTCTTTGTTTTCGGTTGTGTGAAAACGTCAAATAGTTTTCCTTCTTCAATAACTTTTCCCTTCTCCATTACAGCTACACGGTGACAAATTTCTTTCACAACATGCATTTCATGTGTAATAAGAAGAATTGTTACATTGTATTCTCGATTTACTTTCTTTAATAAGTTCAAAATTTCTGTCGTTGTTTCTGGATCTAAAGCTGATGTTGCCTCATCACATATAAGAATGTCTGGCGATGTTGCAAGTGCTCTTGCAATGCCAACACGCTGCTTTTGTCCGCCTGATAGTTGCTCTGGATAATAGTTTGCTTTATCTTCTAATCCTACAAACTTTAGCAGTTCATTTACTCTTTCTTTTATCTCATTTTTTGGTACTTTCGCTAACCTTAATGGATAAGCAATATTCCCAAACACTGTTCTTGAATTAAATAAATTAAAACTTTGAAAAATCATCCCGATTCTTTGTCTTAGCTTCCGTAATTCTTTCGTCGATAGTGATGTAATATCTTTATCATCTATTGAAATCGTTCCCGCCGTTGGTCTCTCTAACATATTTACTAGGCGTAATAACGTACTCTTTCCAGCGCCACTAAAACCGATAATGCCAAAAATTTCGCCCTTCTCAACTGATAATGTTACATCCTCCACCGCATGAACAGATTGCCCACCTGATTCATATACTTTACTTACGTTGTTAAAAGAAATCATTTTTTCGCCTCCTATATGCTGTAAAAACTTGAAGTAGAGCTTTCGAGGTAAAATAAAAAGTGCTCTCCTTCTTATCAACCGTAAAGATAAGAAGGAGAGCACTTATATGTACTCGGTCACATCTTCTCATCTTCCAAGCCTTTTATAAGGCTTGCTGGAGTTAGCACGGTATTAAAAAACCCGTTGCTGAGGTATCGTAGGGCCAGTCCCTCCACCTCTCTGGATAAGAATGTATCGATTTAATTGTCGTTTAATTAATTCTCATTATAGAACTCAGAATAATAAGAGTCAATACATTTTTTAGAAAAATATTAATTATTTCTCTATTAAAATTTTCAAATAAAAAATCACAATATAATATTGCTTTTTAAAGTTATGTAAAATTCTTCTCCTTCATATTTTTTTAAAAGGAGAATCACCTCTATAAATTGAATACCATTATTTGAATATGAAACCGGAGGAAGATAAATATATGAAAACAGCTCTTTTACTCGTTGATATTCAAAATGATTATTTTCAACACGGAAAGATGGAATTGCGTAATCCAATAGAAGCAAGCAAATATGCTCGTCAGCTGCTACAACTCTTTAGAACGAAAAACGAACCTATTTTTCATATCCAACATGTAGCAATAAAAGATGACGCTACTTTTTTCCTACCCAATACAGAGGGTGTACATATTCATGAAAGCGTACGTCCACTTAGAGAAGAAACCGTTATACTCAAACATTATCCAAATAGTTTTCGCGAAACTGATCTTCTAGAACAATTACAACGTTTAGACATTGAGCACGTCGTCATATGCGGGATGATGACTCATATGTGTATTGATGCTACCGTAAGGGCTGCTTTTGATTTCGGCTTTCCATGTACCGTTATACATGATGCTTGTGCTACAAAAGATCTTTCTTTTAAGAATGCTACTATACCAGCCGTTTATATTCATAACACAATTTTGGCTAGTTTAAATGGAGTATACGCAACTGTAATGAGTACAGAGGAGTTTGTGGCTACAAAAAAACACTCCCTTCAGTGAGCAAAACCGAAAAGAGTGTTTCTTGTCAAACCATAGATTTTCTTTCAAATTGTATTATACAGGAAATCCTTAAAATGAATACTAAAAAATATGACTAATAAGTCAACTTTTCTCATTGTTTTGTTTCTATTTACATGTTTATCCCGATATTAATAGGATTTAGCTAGTTCTAATTATCGAATGGTAATATACGGTAATTAGAACTAGTTTCTCCTATCAAAAACGTAACATATTATTTATCTGTTTGTTTTTGCTTCTTTTTCAAATACTCCGCACGCAATTTTTCAATTTGCTGCTTTTTATCAAATTTGGCAGGCGTCTGTTTTTCATGAAACTTCGCCACAGATACCTGACTTTTGTAATCCAATTGATATTTTCCCACTTTGTTCACCTACTTTTCTTGTCTTTAAAGAGAATCTATTCAACAAATATAATATACCTTATTTACTGAAGTAAACCTTATTACATTATTAGTTTCTCTACTTATATCTATCTTAATCCATATATAGAAATTTTTTCAAAAAAAAAAAAAAAAAAAAAAGAGATCTTCGCAGACTGCGAAGATCTCTTCTACTATTTCTTATAAAGTTTCAGAAGTAGTTTTTGCTTGCATGTGAAGTGCTAAGTAGTCAGGGCCACCAGCTTTAGAGTCTGTACCAGACATGTTAAAGCCACCGAATGGTTGGTAACCTACGATTGCACCAGTACATCCACGGTTGAAGTATAAGTTACCCACATGGAATTCTTCACGTGCTTTTTCAATATGGTCACGGTTATTAGTAACAACAGCACCTGTTAAACCGTATTCTGTATTGTTTGCAATTGCAAGTGCATGATCAAAGTCTTTTGCTTTACAGAATGCTACTACTGGTCCGAAGATTTCTTCTTTCATTAAGCGAGCATCTTCTGCAACGTCAGCAACGATTGTTGGTTGGATGAACCAGCCTTTAGAATCGTCTCCTTCGCCACCTGTTAAGATTCTACCTTCTTCTTTACCAATTGCAACATAGCTCATCACTTTATCAAATGCAGCTTGGTCATTAACAGGACCCATGTTTGTACCTAAAACAGCTGGATTAGCAACTGTTAATTCTTTCGTTAATTCAACAGCACGATTTAATACGTAATCGTATACATCTTCATGGATTACTGCACGAGAACATGCAGAACATTTTTGTCCTGAGAATCCGAATGCTGATGCTACGATAGATTTAGCTGCTAATTCAAGATCTGCTTCTTTATCAACAACGATTGTATCTTTACCACCCATTTCAGCGATAACGCGTTTTAACCAAATTTGGCCTGGGTTTACTTTCGCTGCACGCTCATAAATACGGATACCTACATCACGAGATCCAGTGAAGCTCACGAAACGTGTACGAGGGTGATCTACTAAGTAGTCACCAACTTCAGAACCATTACCTGGAACGAAGTTTACTACGCCAGCTGGTAAGCCAGCTTCTTCTAACACTTCCATGAATTTCGCTGCTACTACAGGAGTTGTACTAGCTGGTTTTAGTAATACTGTGTTACCAGAAACTAAAGCAGCTGTTGTCATACCTGCCATAATTGCGAATGGGAAGTTCCAAGGAGAAATGATAACACCTACTCCTAATGGAATGTAAGAGAAACGATTATATTCAATTGGACGGCTTTCTACTGGAATTCCGTCTTTTAATTTTAACATTTGACGACCATAATATTCCATAAAGTCGATTGCTTCTGCTGTATCAGCATCTGCCTCATTCCATGGTTTACCTGCTTCTTTTACAAGAATAGCAGAGAATTCATGCTTTCTGCGACGAACGATTGCTGCAGCACGGAATAAAATGTCTGCACGCATTTCTGGCTTTGATTTTCTCCAAGTTTGGAATGTTTCATCCGCTACTTGCATTGCTTTTTCAGCTAACTCACGGCTTGCTTTTGAAACGCGACCAACAAGTTCCTCTTTATTTGCAGGGTTTACAGAAACAATTTTGTCTTCTGTAGTGATTTTTTCTCCCCCAATAATTAATGGATAGTCTTGTCCAAGATAAGATTCTACTTTCTTTAAACCTTCTTCAAACGCTAATTTGTTAGCCTCCACTGAAAAATCTGTAAATGGCTCATGTTTGTATGCTACTACCATTCTTTTTAGCCTCCCCTTAGAAAAACGTTTACATTTTACAACATTATTCTACACGATAATTTAGATTTATTCAAATATTCCTAGACTTATATTTTAAAAATTAATTAATTTTTAAAATATAATAAAAAAATAGAGTTATACATACGTATAACTCTACAAAATATGAGTATATTCCAAAATGTTTTTTCCAATCAATAAAATAGTTACTAACAAAAATAAAGTTCTTACATATCCAACACCTTTTTGGACTGCAAACTTCGATCCAAAATAAGCGCCAAAAATCATCGACAATCCCATAATAATACCGTATTCAAAATGAATTACGTCTAAAAATAAAAAAGTAATTAAAGATACGATATTACTAACAAAGTTCAAAAGTTTTCCAGATGCTGCCGCTTGAATAAAATCCAAACCAACTAATAAAAATGCAAAAATTAAAAAGGATCCTGTCCCTGGTCCAAAAAATCCATCGTAAAACCCTATCATTAAAATAACAAAGAAAAATATTAATGTTTTTCTTTTCGTCATCTTCTTATAGGTAGATACACTTCCCCAATCCTTTTTTGCAATAATATAAATGGCAATAAACACCAACATCACAAGCACTAACGGACGTAAAATATCCGGCGGAATAAACTTTACTACTAAAGCGCCTGCGACCGATCCTATAACAGTTAACGGGATTAACTTTCCTACAATTTTAAAATCGACCTTTCCTGATCGAATAAAATAAACTGCACTCGTAAACGTCCCCATCGTTGCAGCTAATTTATTCGTTGCAATTGCCGAAGCTGGTGGTAAACCAACAAACATAAGTGCTGGAAGCGAAATTAATCCTCCACCGCCAACAACTGAATCAATAAAAGCTGCTAAAAAGCCGAATGCAATTAATAAAATAATGACTTGAAAACTTAATTCGTCCATGTGCTTTACCCCTTACCCCCATTATTTATAACATTTTAAATTATAACAAAATTACCCAAGAAAAAAAGCCGTTCCATAAAGGAACGGCCCTTCTATTTAATCTAAAATTTTCACAAATGGTTCATCTTGCTTCGCTTCACGTATAATAATCGCTTCTGGACGTTCTACAGATTTAATCGTTACTTGTACTTTCATATAATTCGGGAAGTATTCCATAACAAGCCCAGCTACATATTGTGTAAAACCAATTATTTCTGCTTTCCCATTAAACTGGACAGGAATATCAAGCTTTATTTCTCTTAATTCATCATCTCTATACATACCAGTACCGATAACAGCTGTATAGTCGCCTTGGAAATAATCGCTTAGTTTTGCTTTAAAGTTCGATACTCTCGCAAGATCTTCACGTTTATTATCTGTTTTTGCTTGTTCAGATGGGAATAAATAATATTTCTCATTAATTTGTTTCCAATCCTCAACCGTTTCACTGCCTTTTTCAACATTCGCATAAGAAACAAAGTTACCTGGCACGAGTGAAGCCTTTGGAGCCTGACGATAAATTGCAAATGTTATCGGAATATTTTTTGTTTCAGGCTTTTTTTGATGCATAAATTTCAAGACTTCTTGCGCCATTTTTTTCCCTTCCGCTAACATTTTTTCTTGCTCAATTTTAGCCTCACGCGGATAACCATGCTCTTCCTCGTAATAATGAACCGAATTCATCGCTAAACCAACTACTATGCCTTTGCGCTCATCTGTTTCGCCTTTTTTCACATAATAATCATGCTCTAAAATATTTGAAATATATATTGGATTTTTTTTATTTTTTGCCTCTAATGATTCAGATCCTCCACCTAACGCTGGGTTTAACCCAATGTTTGGAAATTTAACTGCATCTTTTTTTAATTTGTCCTCTAGTTCCTTTTGTTCAGCATCTGTACGCTTTCTTTTAACAAGCATCTGCACATTTTGAGTATCTAGAACATCTCCACCTTTAAAGAAATGATCTTTCGTACTAAAGGATTCTTTTGCAATACGCATTAATCCTGTTTCAAATTCATCTATATCAAGACGATTACTTACTCCTTGTACAACTAAACCACGTGCTGCTCCTGCTTCAAATGGAATAGTCGCCTTATAATATTCATCCGAAATAGCGTACTTCGGAACGATTGCTTGTTCTTTTGCTTTCCCCGATTTCTCAACCACTTTTTCATCTTTATCGGCACCTGCACTACACCCACTTACGAGTAGGCCAAGGCTTAATACCGCTAATGCTATTTTTTTCATGGTAAGTTTGCACCTCTTACTTATTTAGCTCTTGTAAGAACCTCTCTTCATTCCAAACCTCAACATTATGCTTCTCTGCTTGTGCTAATTTCGAACCTGCTGCTTCACCTGCAACAACTAAATCCGTACTTTTACTAACACTTCCTGTGACTTTTCCACCTAATGCCTCAATCTTCTTCTTCGCTTCACTACGTCCCATAACTTCTAATTTACCTGTTAAAACGACAGTTTTTCCTGTGAAGTACGACTCAACATTTTGTAAATCAGCAATTTTTATACCTTTGTATGCCATATTCACGCCATACTCTTTAAATTGTTGTAATAACTCTAATACGTCTTCATTATCAAAATACGTCACGACGGATTGAGCCATTTTTTCACCAATCTCATTAATTGCTTTTAGTTCTTCTTCCGTTGCTTTCACAAGTGCATCCATCGTTTCGAAATGCTCTGCAAATGTACGTGCTGCTTTTGCTCCGACATGGCGAATACCAAGGCCAAATAATAATCGCTCTAATGAGTTGTCTTTAGAATTCTCAATTGCTTGCACTAAATTCGTTGCTGATTTTTCACCGAATCGTTCTAGCTGCAATAATTGCTCTTTCGTCAACGAATATAAATCAGCAAATGTACGAATATAATCCGCATCAAAGAGTTGTGTAATGACACGTTCTCCAAGTCCATCAATATTCATTGCATTTCTTGAAACGAAATGAATTAATCCTTCTCGAATTTGAGCTGGACAAGTTGGATTTATACAACGAAGTGCTACTTCTTCTTCTAAACGAACTAGTTCACTCTCACATGCTGGGCAATGCGTTGGCATATGATATTCTTCTTCCTCACCAGTACGCTTATCAAAAATAACGTTCACAACTTCAGGAATAATATCTCCGGCCTTCTTCACAACAACATAGTCACCAATTCGAATGTCTTTTTCACGAATTAAATCTTCGTTATGTAAAGAGGCACGACGAACGATAGTACCAGCCACTCGCACTGCCTCTAGCTCTGCAGTCGGTGTTACAACCCCTGTGCGACCAACACTTAATTCAATGCCTGTTAATCTTGTTACAACTTCTTCAGCCGGGAATTTATAAGCAATCGCCCATCTTGGACTCTTTGCTGTAGTTCCTAAACTTTCTTGAAGAGCAACATCATCCACTTTTATAACGATTCCATCGATCTCATAATCAAGATGCGGGCGTTTTTCTTGCCATTCTTCTACATAAGCTATAACTTCTTCGATTGTTTCACATGTACGACGATTTGGATTTGTTTTGAATCCAAGTTCACCTAAGAAATCAAGCGATTCACTATGTGATGGAATTGTTTTTTCTTCTACATTCGCAAGACCGTACACAAACATAGATAAGTTACGCTTCGCTGCAATTTTTGGATCAAGTTGGCGTATTGAACCTGCTGCCGCATTACGCGGATTCGCAAATACATCTTCACCATTTTGTTCTTTTTCTTCATTTAACTTAACGAATGAACGCTTCGGCATATAAGTTTCGCCTCGTGCTTCTAATGTTACTTCTTCATTTAAACGGAGCGGGATCGCTTTAATCGTTTTTAAATTTTGAGTAATATCTTCACCTGTTACACCATCACCACGTGTTGCCCCTTGAATGAAGCGTCCTTTTTCATAATGAAGTGAAACAGCAAGTCCGTCAATTTTTAATTCGCATATATATCTTACATTCGCATCATCAATTCCTTGGCGTACTCGTCGGTCGAAATCACGTAAATCTCCTTCGTTAAATGCATTTCCTAAACTTAACATCGGTGACTTATGTGTTACTTTTTCAAATATATCTAGAACAGTTCCCCCAACGCGAATGGAGGGAGAGTCTTCACTCATAAACTCTGGATTCTCTGCTTCTAATTTTATAAGCTCCTGCATATTACGGTCATACTCCGCATCAGAAACAGAAGGATTGTCTAATACGTGATACTGATAATTAAATGTATTTAACAAATCACGCAGTTCTTCTATACGTTGTTTTGCTATCTCTTTTGACATATCCTCATTCCTTTCCTATTGTTTCGTCACAGGTGCAAATTTTGCTAACAAACGTTTAACACCAATTGGGCTTGGGAACGCAATATCTAATTCTTTTGCATCACCTTCACCTTTTACACTGACAACTGTACCGACTCCCCATTTTTGGTGGGAAGCTTTATCGCCTACTGCCCAGCCAATTTGCTCGCCGCCTGTTGTCTTAGCTGCAGGACGCGCGAAAGCTGAACGAGAGCGTGTTGTGGTTGTAGTTGTCATTCTACTTGTACTTGTCGTTCTGCCTTTTGCACCAAACGAAGTTTCACGCTTTGGCGCTGTTTCATTTAACGATTCTACTAGCTCTGCCGGGATTTCTGTAATAAATCGAGAAGCAGCGTTCATACTTGTTCTACCAAATAAAGTACGCATTTGTGCATTGGATAAATATAACTCTTCTTCCGCACGAGTAATACCTACATAAGCAAGGCGACGCTCTTCTTGCATTTCATCTTCTTCCATTAGAGAACGAGTATGTGGGAATATTCCTTCCTCTAACCCAACAATAAAGACAACTGGGAACTCTAACCCTTTCGCTGAGTGCATCGTCATTAAAATAACTTCCTCACCCGCAGTTGGATCTTCATCGACACGATCAATATCAGCAACAAGCGCTAAGTCTGTTAAGAATGCAATAAGGCTCTTATCTTCGCTTTGAGATTCAAATGTTTGCGTAACAGATAAAAACTCATCTAAGTTCTCTAAACGACCTTCTGCTTCTAAAGTACGCTCGTTTTTCAACATATCGCGATAGCCTGTTTTTTCAATAACTTCTTCTACCAATTCTGTAACAGATAAATACTCTTGCATATTTACCCAGTTGTGTAATAGACCTGCGAATTCTTTTACTGCCTTTGTTATTTTTGCACTTACACCAACATGCTCAATCTCATCGAATACAGCAGTTAATGAAATTCCATTTTGTACACCGTAATTAATAATTTTATCGATAGAAGTCGCACCAATTCCGCGCTTTGGCATGTTAATAATACGTGCGAAACTAATCTCATCATCTGGATTCCCAATTAAACGTAAATACGCCAAAATATCTTTAATCTCTTTACGATCGTAGAACTTCGTACCGCCGACAATTTTGTAAGGAATATTAGATTTCAGGAAAATCTCCTCGACCATACGAGACTGGGCATTTGTACGATATAATACTGCAAAGTCCGTATATTTTCGTTTTCCCATTTGAATATCGTCACGAATTTTTTTCGCAACAAAATATGCTTCGTCTTTTTCCGTCGCAGCACGGTAATATGAGATTTTGCTTCCAACTTGATTGTCTGTCCATAATTTTTTCGGTTTACGGTTTGAATTTTTTTCAATAACAGCATTCGCTGCATTTAAAATATTTTGTGACGAACGATAGTTTTGTTCTAACAGAATAACTTGCGCATTCTCATAGTCTTTTTCGAATGACAAAATGTTAGAAATGTCAGCCCCACGCCAGCGGTAAATAGACTGATCTGAGTCACCTACAACACATAAATTTTTAAAACGTGCTGCTAAATGTTTTACAAGAAGGTACTGCGCTTTGTTCGTATCTTGATACTCATCCACGTGAATATATTGGAACTTACGCTGATAAAACTCTAGTACTTCTGGAACACGTTCAAATAGCTGAATCGTTGTCATAATTAAATCATCAAAGTCTAATGAGTTATTTTTCAGAAGACGTTTTTGATATTCTGTATATACATCACTCGTTAGTTTTTCATATGGATCAGCGATTGTAATTTTTTTCGCATATTTATCTGCAGATAACAATTCATTTTTCGCATTACTAATACCAGCTAAAATAGAGCGTGGCTCAAATTTCTTCGGATCAATATTGCGCTCTTTCATAATTTTTTTGACTACAGTTAACTGATCGCCTGAATCTAAGATTGTAAAGTTACGATTAATACCAATACGATCGATATCACGTCGTAAAATACGTACACACATAGAGTGGAACGTAGAGATCCAAATATCTTCTGCTTCTGGTCCGACAAGTGTATCAATACGCTCGCGCATTTCTCGAGCCGCTTTATTTGTAAAGGTAATAGCTAGTACATTCCATGGCGCTACACCTTTTTCACCAAGTAAATACGCAATACGATGTGTTAACACACGTGTTTTACCACTACCTGCACCTGCCATTAATAGAAGTGGTCCGTTCGTTGTTTGTACTGCTTTTTGTTGCTGCGGATTTAAACCATTTAATAACTTATCTGTCTTACTCATATACGCCTGCACCTACTCTCCTTTTACTGCTTTAACTGTTTTTAACGCGGATTTTATATCATCATAAATAATATTCCCAACCACTACTGTATCAGCGTATTGTGCCATTTCCTTCGCTTGTTCAGCATTAGAAATACCGCCGCCATAATATAACTTCGCTTGTTTTAATTCTGCTTTTACATTTTTAACAAGTTCAACGTCTCCATACGTACCGCTATATTCTAAATAAAATATCGGTAAACGTAATAGCTTGTCTGCTAAACGCGCGTATGCAATTACATCATCTTCTGTTACATCACATTTCGCATCTGTAAGCTGAGCTACTTTCGCTTCCGGATTTAAAACACAATACCCTTCCATGAAAATTTCGTCCCAGTCCATAATATCCCCAAATTCTTTCAAAGCCTCATGATGAACACCTGTTACCCATTCTACCTTTCGGCTATTTAAAACGCTTGGGATATAATAAAAATCAAATCCTGGTGTAATTGCTTCCACATCAGAAACCTCTAACACACAAGGAACTGCATATCTACGAATGCTAACTAGCATGTGTAATACATTATCAATTGTAACTCCATCACTTCCGCCTACAATAACAGCATCTGTTCCAGACTCACAAATCATTTCTAAATGTTCGTCACTTAACTCCTTATTTGGATCAAGCTTAAATACATGTTTCCACCCGGAAATATCGTACATGAAAACACCCTTTCTTTTCTCTAGTTATATATATTTCTGTTCAAAATAACAGTTTATTTTCATCAGGATTTTTTTAACTTCATCTTAAATATTTGTTTAAAACGGAGAATTAAGTTTGGAATTCCCTCTTCCATAGTTTTTCAAACGAGAGGATTTAACTTTGAACTTCCTTTTGTGCATTCTTTCATTATAACAAAAAAAGCTACTTACACACACGCACATTCCAACATCTTTTTCAACGTCAAATGTTGGATTACATATCCCAAAAATCACAAGGGATACTAATAAGAGAAATAGTATTATCTATTTCAACTTTCATAAAAAGGAGTGTTTTTCTAATGAAGCAAAACATCGGTACAATAAATGCCCTAATTCGAATTACGCTCGGACTTATCCTCTTCGGCTGTAGTAGTGCTAAACTTGTACGCAAGCCGTGGTGCACTTGGTCTAACGTCTTGCTATGGATTGGTGCAATGAAAATCGCAGAGGGAATTGTTCGTTTCTGCCCCGTTGTTGAAATGTGGAAATTCGGAAAATACATGAATATGGGGGCATTTAAAATGCCTAGCATGAATTTTACCGAAAAGGGACATACTAAAGAAGAAGTGAATCAAACTTCCAATCACGACAAACCACAGTCAAATGGAAGTTTTGACGCTTCTGACAAAGAGATTGAGTCAGCGATTGAAGATATAATCCTGGCAAAACCGCTTTGAATCATTTGTCACGATGCAAGATGCTCTTAAAGGGACTTAGCTGCTGCAGTGGGCGGTTAAGTCTTCTTTTATTTTACCATAAAACAGAACGTACATTCTCGTTTCGGACCTCAAAATATACATAAGAAATACCTAATCAATAATTTCAGAAAATTAGGTGTAAAGCCCTTGCATAAAATGATATAAAAGTGATATCATTTTTATATCAGGAGGCGATCATATGAAAGAAAAACAAGTTTTTTATGTAAATGGTTTTCTCGGTATTATTGGGATTTTAATTTTAGCCGCTATCGGTGTATTTTTCCTTGTACAAGAAATTTTCATAGGAGCGGCATTAACTATTATTTTAGCCGCCGTTCTTGCTACAGGTATTGGTATTGTTCAACCAAACCAAGCAAAAGTTATTACGTTTTTCGGTAATTATTTAGGAACAATTCGTCAAAACGGTTTATTTTTAACAATTCCATTCGCATTCCGTCAAACTGTATCGTTACGTGTTGAAAACTTTAATAGTAAGAAGTTAAAAGTAAACGATATTGAGGGAAATCCAATTGAAATTGCAGCCGTTATCGTATATAAAGTAGTTGATTCTGCAAAAGCAATGTTCGGTGTTGAACATTACGATCGATTTGTAGAAATTCAAAGTGAAACAGCAATCCGCCACGTCGCAACAAAATATCCTTATGACAATTTCCAAGATGAAACTTGCATCACGTTACGCGGAAATACTGAAGAAATCTCTGAAGAATTAAAGCGTGAGTTAGAAGCGCGCCTTGAAATCGCTGGCGTAGAAGTATTAGAAACTCGTTTAACACATTTAGCTTACGCAACAGAAATTGCCCATGCAATGCTACAACGTCAACAAGCAAAAGCAGTATTAGCTGCTAGAAAAGAGATTGTTGAAGGTGCTGTGAAGATGGCGAAAGATTCAATCCATATGTTAGATGAGGAAGGCGTACTTGAATTAGATGACGAGCGTAAAGCAAATATGGTGAACAACTTATTAGTTGCCATCGTTTCAGATAAAGGTGCGCAACCAGTTATTAATACAGGAAGCCTATACTAAAGGGTTGTAAATCATTATGGCTAAAAAGAAAAGCTTTCCATTACGTATTGATCCTGAATTACACGCAGTCATCGAAAAATGGGCGAATGATGAGTTTCGTAGCGTCAATGCACACATCGAGTATTTACTTCGAGAAATGGCAAAGCAAAAAGGAAAATTGAAAAAAGATAAAGATGCATAAAAAATCCCGCTGAGAAATCAGCGGGATTTTTTAATACAATGATGATGTTTTCTTTGTAATTATATTGTAAAATACAAATATAACATTATTAATAGAGGTGGTTCGCTTTGCCTATAAAACATTACTATAAAAAAACGAGTTTATTATTTATTGCACTACTCTCATTCAATCTTGTCGCTTGCTCAAATAAACGACCAACAATTGATACATCCAATAAAGAATATAGTTTTGAAACCGCCGAAAAATATGGTGATGTCATTCAAAAGAATGACACAGTTTACAATATCGAAAAATTAGATATCTTCATTAAAAAATATAATTCAAATAAGAGTCACTCCATTCGCATCACTCGATTTAACGAAAAAGATGAGCCTCTCATCATAGATTTAACAGTAAAAAAAGGAAGAGAGACAACATCTTTGTATTATGATGTTGATTACTCAAAAACAAGCGACCGAAATACAGAAAACAAAAAAATTAAATATTCCAATAGTAGTTGCCGAAAAATTTCAAAGAAAGTTTCATCAACAGCAATAACTTATCAATTACAATGCCCTGACATTATTGATCTTATAAAAGTTCCTAAATAAAATAATAAGAAAAGCGGAGAATGAACTACCTCATTCTCCGCTTTTCTTACCGCTAAAACATTTAATATTACTAGCTTCTCGTCATCTCATGACCAATTGCACGATATCCTATATCACTTCGGTAAAATAGACCATCACTCTCAATTTTACCGATTTCTTTATACACCTTATCTTTCGCCGCTTGTAAACTGTCCGCCTTACAAGCAACAAATAGTACACGGCCACCATTTGCTACAAAGTCACCATGCTTCATCGCTGTACCTGAATGGAAAACAATTACATCGTTCAGTGCATCTAATCCTTTAATAATGTCACCTTTTTTATATGCTTCCGGATACCCTTTCGAAGCAAGTACAACACCAATTACCGCTTCCTCTGACCACTGTAACGTTAATTCACTTTCATTTAATACAGCGTTACATACATCAACTAAATCATTTTCTAAGCGAGGTAATACTACTTCCGTTTCAGGATCACCAAAGCGTGCATTAAATTCAATTACCTTTGGGCCATCATTTGTTAAAATAAGTCCCGCATATAAAATCCCTGTAAACGATCGATTTTCTGCAATCATCGCTTTAGCAGTTGGATGTAATACTGTTTTTATCGCCTCTTGAACTGCTGATTCCGAAATTTGTGGTACTGGAGAATACGCACCCATTCCGCCTGTATTTGGACCTTTATCACCATCAAAAGCTCGTTTATGATCTTGCGCAATTACCATCGGATGCACAGTTGTTCCATTTACAAATGCCATTAATGAAAATTCTTGTCCATCTAAAAACTCTTCAATAACGACCTTCTTGCTCGCTTCGCCGAACTTCACATCTTGTAGCATCTCTTTCACAGCTTGTAATGCTTCTTCAAGCGTCATTGCTACCGTTACACCTTTACCAGCAGCTAGGCCGTCAGCTTTAATAACGATTGGCGCACCAACTTTTTGAATATACTGTACTGCTTCTTCATAGTTTGTAAAAGTTTCATATGCCGCAGTTGGAATATCATATTTTTTCATCAATTCTTTCGTAAAAGCCTTACTACCTTCAATAACAGCAGCCGCCTTATTTGGGCCAAACACACGAAGTCCCTCTTCGTTAAATCGATCAACAATTCCATTCATAAGCGGAATTTCTGGTCCAACGAAAGTTAATTCAACCTTATTCTCTTTAGCAAATAAAACTAATGCATCAAAATCATTTTCATCAATATCAACTGGTGTTGCAACATCGCGCATACCTTCATTACCAGGTGCTACATATACCTTTTCCACCTTTTCAGATTGCGCAAACTTCCAAGCTAAAGCATGCTCACGCCCACCGCGGCCAATTACTAAAACATTCATATTTCATCCCCCAATACTTAAATAAGTACAAACTAGAAGCTCTGCTCCTAGTTTGTTTTCATATCAATCAAAGTTTAAAAGGGAGGATCAAGAGCAACGACGACATGCGACAGTTATCTTGACCGGACCTTTTAAATATCCATATCAATAAAAGTTTAAAAGAGAGGATCAAGAGAACCGAGCAGGTCGAGGCGCATTTGACAGGAGGACACGGAATGTAGCTTTCCTACATGAGTACCGCACTGGCAATGCAACGACGACATGCGACAGTTATCTTGACCGGACTTTTTAAATATCCTCTATTAGTGTTTGAAATGACGTACGCCAGTGAACACCATCGTAATCCCATACTTATCCGCAACTTTGATAGAATCTTCGTCACGGATTGATCCGCCTGGTTGAATGATTGCTGTAATCCCTGCTTTTGCTGCTTCTTCTACTGTATCTGGCATTGGGAAGAAAGCATCAGATGCAAGTGCGCTACCTTGTGCCTTTTCGCCAGCTTGTGTAATTGCGATTTTTGCAGAACCTACACGGTTCATCTGTCCCGCGCCTACACCAACTGTCATGTTATCATTCGCTAAAACAATTGCGTTTGATTTCACATGTTTTACAACTTTCCAAGCTAGTTTTAAATCTTTCCACTCTTGCTCTGATGGTTCACGTTTTGTCGGAATTGAAATTGTACTTTCATCTAATGATAACGTATCTTCCTCTTGAACGAGAAGACCACCTTGTACAGAAGTTAGTTTTTTGCTTGCACTTGTCGCTTTTTCAATATTTACAGTTAGTAGACGTAAGTTTTTCTTACTTTGCAATACTTCTAAAGCTTCTTTTGAGAAAGAAGGTGCAATAATGATTTCTAAGAAAATTTCGTGTAACTTTTCTGCTGTAGCTTTATCAATTTCACGATTTGCTGCAATAATTCCACCAAAAATTGATACTGGATCTGCTTCATAAGCGCGTGTGTATGCTTCATGAATATCAGTACCCACTCCAACACCACATGGATTCATATGTTTTACTGCTACTACTGCTGGCTCTGTAAATTCTTTTACAATACTAAGTGCTGCATCTGCATCATTAATATTGTTGTAAGATAATTCTTTACCGTGTAATTGTTCTGCGTATGCAACAGAAGAAGTTACAGCGAATGGTGCTTTATAGAAGGTTGCTTTTTGATGTGGATTTTCTCCATAGCGTAAATCTTGTTTTTTCTCAAATGTCACTGTTAATGTTTCTGGGCTTTCTTCACCCATTTGCTCTGTTAAGTAGTTAGAGATTAACGCATCATATGCCGCTGTATGACGGAATACTTTCGCTGCTAATTTACGTTTTGTTTCTTCTTTTACTTCACCGTTCTCTTTCAGTTCTGCTAATACAACATCGTAATCTACTGGATCTACAATTACCGATACAAATTTATGATTTTTCGCAGCAGAGCGAATCATTGTTGGACCACCGATATCAATATTTTCAATTGCATCAGCAAATGTTACATCAGGCTTAGCGATTGTTTCTTTAAATGGGTATAAGTTAACAACAACAAAATCAATTGGCTGCATACCTAACTCATTCATTTGCGCTACATGCGTTTCATTATCACGAACCGCTAATAGACCACCATGAATATTTGGGTGTAATGTTTTTACACGTCCATCCATAATTTCCGGGAAACCAGTTACTTCAGAAATACCGATTACTTGTAAGCCGTTTTCTTCTAGTAATTTTTTCGTACCACCTGTTGAAATAACTTCAATCCCTTGTTCTAGTAAACCTTTAACAAATTCTACTACTCCTGTTTTATCTGAAACACTTACTAATGCACGCTTTTTCATTTATCCTTCACCCCTGGTTGTATGTTAGTTAACAGTTGTTTCTTTCGCAGACTGAACAATTTGATTCACTGTATTTACGTATAATTTATGTTCAACTTGTTGAATTTTCTTTTGTAAGCTTTCTCTCGTATCCCCTTCAGAAACAACTACTGCTTCTTGCGCAATAATTGGACCTGTATCCATACCTGCATCTACATAATGAATTGTTACTCCAGTTACTTTCACACCTGCTTCTAACGCTTGACCGACAGCATCTTTACCAGGAAAACTCGGTAATAGTGACGGATGAATATTAATAATCTTCCCACCGTACGCTCCTAATAAAGTCGGCCCAATTAAACGCATATATCCAGCTAAAATAACATAATCAATCTCATACTCTTCTAGCTTCTTTAATATTTCTTTTTCAAATGCTTCTTTTGACTCATATGCTTTCGCTGAAAAGGCGAAACACGGAATATGATGATAATGTGCCCGTCCAACAGCACGTGCTTCTGGTTTATCACATACTAATAAACTAATTTCTGCATCCAATCTTTTTTCTTCTACCGCATTAACGAGAGATTGAAAGTTAGAGCCGCTTCCAGAAGCAAAAACTGCTAATCTACTCATAGTGCCGTGCCCCCATTGAAGGTAACGCCAGTTCCTTGTACAGTACGTCCAATAATACGAGCTGTTTCTCCTTGCTCTTCAAGAAGACGAACGATATCTTTTGCCTCTTCTTCCTTCACCGCTACTACCATACCAATACCCATGTTAAAAATATTGAACATTTCTTTCTCTTCTAGTTTTCCCACTTCTTGAAGTAAACTGAAGATCGGTTGAATTTTCCAAGATCCTAATTCAATTTCTGCACCGATTCCTTCTGGTAACATACGTGGAATATTTTCAATGAATCCGCCACCTGTAATATGCGCCATACCGTATACTTCATATTTCTTCAATAGTTCTAAAATAGGTTTGACATAAATTTTCGTTGGTTTTAATAATTCTTCACCAAGAGGTAGTTCTAAGCGTCCGTAAATGCGATCTAAAGATAGTTCTCCATCTTCTAGTAATACTTTTCGTACTAAAGAATAACCATTACTATGAATACCGCTAGATGCTAAGCCAATTAATACTTGACCACCTTCAATTTTTTCACCTGTTACAATTTTCTTTTTATCAACAATTCCAACTGTAAAACCAGCTAAATCGTATTCTTCCATAGAATACATTCCTGGCATTTCAGCTGTTTCTCCACCAATTAATGCACAACCAGCTTGGCGACAGCCCTCTGATATACCTTTGACGATGTTTTCAATTTTACTAGGTTCAGCTTTACCACAAGCAATATAATCAAGGAAGAAAAGCGGCTCTGCTCCTTGGACAACAATATCATTTACACACATTGCTACTGCATCAATACCAATTGTGTCATGTTTATCTGCCATAAAAGCGAGCATCAATTTTGTTCCCACGCCATCTGTTCCAGATACTAATACAGGTTCTTCTAATGCAAATTTTGATAAATCAAACATACCTCCAAAACCGCCTAGACCGCCTAGTACTTCTTTTCTCATTGTTGTTTGTACGTGTTTTTTCATGCGAGATACCGCTTCATATCCAGCTTCAATATCTACTCCTGCTTGCTTATATGCATTCGCCATCGTTATCTACACCTCGTCTTTTAATTTCTCCCTATTCAGGGCGGGCCATTTTAAGAAAGAAGCTAGCTTCTACATCAAAAGAAGTAGAAGCTTTTTTCTTCTTATTTCATACTTTCTAAAAGCTCTTGCTCATAATCATAAAGAGCTGTTGGATAATCTCCATTGAAGTACGCCATACATAGACCGCCGTATTTCCCTTCATATGGACGTCCAATTGCATCTACTAATCCATCTTCACTTAAAAACGTTAAAGAATCTGCTCCGATGATTTGACGGATTTCTTCTATTGAATAATTTGCTGCGATTAATTCTTTTCTCGTTTGAATATCAATGCCATAGAAACATGGATACTTAAGAGGTGGTGAAGCAATTCTTACATGGACTTCTGTCGCTCCAGCCTCGCGAAGCATACGAACAATTCGTTTACTCGTCGTTCCTCTTACGATAGAATCGTCAATCATCACAACTCGTTTTCCTTCAACTACGCCTCTTACTGCTGAAAGCTTCATCTTAACCCCTTGCTCACGCAGTTCTTGAGAAGGTTGAATAAACGTACGTCCAACGTAACGATTTTTAATTAATCCTAACTCATATGGAATTCCTGTCGCCTCCGCATAACCAATTGCCGCTGAAATACTAGAGTCTGGTACACCAGTAACAACATCAGCTTCAATAGGAGCTTCTGCCGCCAAACGTTTTCCCATGTTTTTACGTGCTGCATGGACGTTAATACCTGCAATATTAGAATCCGGACGTGCAAAGTAAATGTACTCCATACTACAAATTGCATGATCTACTTCATTTGTAAAACGATCTACATGAATTCCTTCATCATTGATGATAAGTAATTCACCTGGTTCTACATCACGAATGTATGTTGCACCTACTACATCGAAAGCACATGTTTCTGATGCTACAACGTAAGCATCTCCCATCTTTCCAATTGAAAGAGGACGGAATCCATTCGGGTCTAGCGCAACGATCATTTCATTTCCAGTTAGTAAAAGATATGCAAACGCACCTTTCACTTTATTTAGAGCCTCTTTTACACTTTCAATTAAAGAATCTTTCGTACTACGTTTAATGAGATGTAAAAGTACCTCTGTATCTGAACTTGTTTGGAAAATACTTCCCTCTGCCTCTAATTCACGACGAAGCATCTTTGCGTTAATTAAATTTCCGTTATGAGCTAATGCCATACTATGATCAGAAAAACGGAATAATAATGGTTGAACGTTAGCAACTTCACTTCCGCCAGCTGTCGCATATCGTACGTGTCCAATTGCTGATTTTCCGTTTAAGCCTTCTAGCTCACCTCTTGAAAATACTTCCGATATTAAACCTAACCCCTTGTGACCGACGATTTTCTCACCATTATTTACGACGATGCCTGCGCCTTCTTGTCCACGGTGCTGTAAACTATGCAATCCGTAGTACGAAACTTGTGCTGCATTTTCATGCCCCCAAATTCCGAAAACGCCACATTCTTCATTTAACCCCTTTATTTCAGCAAGCATGGGATTGCCCCTTTCCAAGCCTTTCTCATTTCATCTACATTTGCTGTAAGTAATACTTCATTTTCTTCATTATGAATTGTTACTTCATTTGTATTTGTCACTTCTCCAACTTGAATTGCTTCTACCGCCGTCTCAAACGCTTCTTTATTTTCACGTTTTACAGTTATAATGAAGCGAGATTGTGATTCAGCAAATAATGCCGCTGTTGCTTCTCCGTCTAATTTCACAGTAGCACCTAAACCATTTGCACCAATTGCACTCTCAGTAATTGCAACTGCTAAACCACCTTCTGCAACATCATGAGCAGATTGAACAAGGCCAGCTTGAATTGCTGCTAATACTTGTTTTTGACGTTTTAATTCTACGTCTAGATCGATGCTTGGTGATTGACCGAAAATTTTGCCGTGAATCATTTTCTGTAATTCACTTCCACCAAACTCAGCTTTCGTCTCTCCGATGATATAAACTAAATCGCCAGCTTGCTTAAACTCTTGTGTTGTTACATGTTTTAAATCGTGTACAAGTCCAACCATCCCAACTGTCGGTGTTGGGTATACAGCTTCACCACTACGTTCGTTATACATTGATACGTTTCCGCCGATAACTGGCGTTTGTAATGTGCGACAAGCTTCACTCATACCATCTACTGATTTCTCAATTTGCCAGAAAATTTCTGGTTTTTCTGGATTACCGAAGTTTAAGCAATCTGTAATTGCAAGTGGCTCTCCCCCAGAACATACGATATTACGTGCTGCCTCTGCTACTGCAATTTTACCGCCCACTTCTGGATCTAAATAAATGTAGCGAGAGTTACAATCTGTCGTCATTGCTAATCCTTTTTCTGTACCGCGTACACGTACAACTGCTGCATCTGAACCTGGTGTAACAACTGTGCTTGTGCGAACTTGATAATCATATTGATCATAAACCCACTCTTTACTTGCAATCGTCGGTTGTTGTAATAGAGCGAATAACGTTTCTTTATAATTTTCTACTTTTGGTGTTTCCATTTTCATTGCCTGGAATTCAGCAAAGTATGCTGCTTCTTTTGATGGCTTATGATAAATTGGTGCTTCTTCTGCAAGAGCATCTGCTGGTACTTCAGCTACCTTTTCACCTTTATGGAATAAGCGAAGCATTTTGTCTTCCGTTACTTTCCCCATCGTAACGGCTGCAAGACCATACTTCTCAAATAAATCTACTATTTCTTGCTCTCTACCCTTTTTCACAACGATTAGCATACGTTCTTGTGATTCAGATAGCATCATTTCATATGGTGTCATTCCTGTTTCACGTTGTGGTACATCATCTAAGTACATTTCAATACCCATACCTGCTTTACTTGCCATTTCTGCAGAAGATGATGTTAAACCAGCTGCACCCATATCTTGAATTCCAACAAGTGCATCCGACTGAATAAGTTCTAAGCAAGCTTCAATAAGAAGTTTTTCCATAAATGGATCTCCTACTTGAACTGCTGGACGCTTCGCTTCTGAGCTTTCAGATAACTCTTCAGATGCGAATGTTGCACCGTGAATACCGTCACGACCAGTTGATGCTCCTACGTACATTACTGTGTTTCCAGCACCGTGCGCTTGCCCCTTTTTAATATCTTCATGATTAATTAAGCCTACGCACATTGCATTTACAAGTGGATTTCCTTCATAACATGGATCAAATTGTACTTCGCCGCCAACAGTCGGAATGCCGATACAGTTACCGTATCCTGCAATCCCTGCTACTACTTCTTCGAATAAATATTTCACACGTGGTGACTGTAATTCACCGAAGCGAAGTGAGTTTAATAGAGCTACCGGGCGTGCTCCCATAGAGAATACGTCACGGATAATACCACCAACGCCTGTTGCTGCTCCTTGATATGGTTCAATAGCAGAAGGATGGTTATGACTTTCCATTTTAAATACAACCGCTTGATTATCACCGATATCTACAATTCCAGCACCTTCCCCAGGTCCTTGCAGAACACGCTCACCTGTTGTTGGGAATTTTCGAAGTACTGGTTTTGAATTTTTATAACTGCAATGTTCAGACCACATAACAGAGAATAATCCTGTTTCTGTATAATTTGGCAGACGGCCTAAAATCTTTTCAACCATGGCAAACTCTTCGTCTGTTAGCCCCATTTCCGCATATATGCGCTCTTCTTTAATTTGTGTTGGATTTGGTTCAAGCATTAACGACATATGTTTCCCTCCACTGTTTTAAGATAGATTGAAAGACTTTTAACCCTTCAGCACCGCCAAGTAATTCATCTACAGCACGCTCTGGGTGTGGCATCATACCAAGTACATTTCCTTTTTCATTTACAATACCAGCAATATCTGAAACGCTTCCATTCGGATTTTCTACGTAACGGAATGCGATTTGATTATTCTCTTCTAATTGTTTAAGAGTCTCTTCATCACAATAGTAATTCCCCTCACCATGCGCGATTGGAATATTGATTACTTCATCTTTTTCATATTGTGATGTAAACATCGTTTCATTATTTTCAACACGCAGCTGAACTGTTCGGCACATAAATTTTAAGTTTTCGTTTCTCATTAACGCTCCTGGTAGTAATCCTGATTCAACAAGAATCTGGAATCCATTACATACACCTAAAATCGGCTTTCCTTGCTCAGCAGCTTTTTGCACTGCTTTCATTGCATTCGCGAAGCGAGAAATAGCACCACAACGTAAATAGTCACCGTAAGAGAATCCACCAGGTAGTAAAATTGCATCATATTCATCTAAATTCTCTCTATCGTGCCAAACGTAATCTACTTCTTCACCAAGCTCATCTTTAATTGCATGGAACATATCGACATCACAGTTCGAACCTGGGAATACTATGACTGCAAATTTCACTGTGCGACAACCTCCTCAACTTCATAACGGAAGTCTTCCATTACAACGTTTGTTAATAGTTTTTCACACATTTCTTTTACCTTTGCGTCAAGGTCAGATACTGATTTATCAATTGTTAATTCCATATATTTTCCGATTCGAACGTCTTGTACTTCTGTGAACGAAAGACTATGAAGTGCCCCTTTTACTGCTGTTCCTTGTGGATCTAATACGCTTTCTCTTAACGTTACATATACCTTAACTTTATACATGTGAAATTCCCCCTAAACGTTTTAAAATCTCTTCATAAGCTTCTGTTAAATTTCCAAGGTCACGACGGAATACGTCTTTATCAAATTTTTCATTGCTCGTTTCATCCCATAAACGGCAAGTATCTGGTGAAATTTCATCTGCTAAAATGATTTTTCCTTCATCTGTTACACCAAACTCTAATTTGAAATCTACTAGTCTTACACGACAGCTTGCGAAATGATCAATCAACACTTGATTGATTTGTAGAGCCATATCTCGTAATACGCTTACTTGCTCTGGTGATGCAACGTTTAATACACGAATATGATCTTCCGTTACAAGCGGATCTCCTAAATCATCATCTTTGAAGTAAAATTCTACGATCGGTTCTGCAAGTACAGTTCCCTCTTCCATTCCTAATCGTTTTGAAAGACTTCCTGCAATTACATTTCTTGTGACAACTTCTAGAGGAATAATACTCACTTTTTTAACAAGTTGCTCTGTTTCAGATAACTTCTCTACAAAATGTGTTTTTATTCCTACTTCTTGTAACTTTCTGAACAATAAAGTTGTAATCTCATTGTTCAAACGACCTTTTCCTGTAATCGTCTCTTTTTTCTCCCCATTGAAAGCAGTCGCACTATCTTTGTACTCTACCCAAACCATATCTGCTGATTCTGTACGATAAATTCTTTTTGCCTTACCTTCATACAGCAATTCTAGCTTTTGCATTTCGCAAGCCCCCTGTAGTTTGAAAAATGTGAATAATGTTTTTATAAAGAATGGCACAGAATGACTCTATTCTGTGCCATATGAAATTTTACGCTTCGTTTAACCCAAGGCGTTCAAAGATTGTATCAACGTGTTGCATATGATGCTCATAGTTGAAGCATTCATTAATTTCTTCTTGTGATAACTTGCTCGTAATACGCTCATCAGCTTCTACAAGCTCTTTAAATTGTACTTGTGTTTCCCAAGCTTCCATCGCTTTAGGCTGTACGATATCATAAGCTTCTTCACGTACCATACCTTTGTCGATTAATGTAAGCATTACACGCTGAGAATAAATTAAGCCGTATGTTCTTGTCATATTGCGTTTCATATTCTCTGGGTATACAGTTAAGTTTTTAACGATATTACCGAAACGATTTAACATGTAATTTAATGCGATTGTAGCATCTGGTAAAATTACGCGTTCTGCCGAAGAGTGAGAAATATCACGCTCATGCCATAATGGAACATTCTCATACGCTGTCATCATATAACCGCGGATAACACGAGCTAAACCAGTCATATTTTCTGATCCGATTGGATTACGTTTATGTGGCATTGCAGAAGAGCCTTTTTGGCCTTTTGCAAAAGCCTCTTCAACTTCACGTGTTTCACTCTTTTGTAAACCACGAATCTCAACTGCCATCTTTTCGATAGATGTTGCGATTAGTGCAAGTGTTGACATGTAATGAGCATGGCGATCACGTTGCAATGTTTGTGTTGAAATTGGTGCTGCTTCTAATCCTAAGTTTTCACAAACATACTTTTCTACGAATGGATTGATATTTGCGTATGTACCAACCGCACCAGATAATTTACCAACGCGAACTGTATCAGCAGCTTGTTTGAAACGCTCTACGTTACGTTTCATTTCTTCATACCAAAGACCAAGTTTTAAACCAAATGTTGTTGGTTCTGCATGAACACCGTGTGTTCTTCCCATCATGATCGTGTATTTATGCTCTTTCGCTTTGTTAGCTAAAATGCTTACAAAGTTTTCTAAGTCTTTTAATATGATTTCATTCGCTTGTTTTAAGATGTAAGATAGCGCTGTATCTACTACGTCTGTAGATGTTAAACCGTAATGAACCCATTTACGTTCCTCACCTAATGTTGGTGTTTCTGATACAGCACGAGTGAATGCAACTACGTCATGACGTGTCTCTTTTTCAATTTCATAAATACGATCAATATCAAATGATGCATGCTCACGGATTTTTTTAACATCTTCTTTTGGAATATCCCCAAGCTCAGCCCATGCTTCACAAGCTAAAATCTCAACTTCTAACCATGCTTTAAATTTGTTCTCTTCCGTCCAAATTGCACCCATTTCTGGGCGTGTATAACGACTAATCATCTTTTTCCCTCCAACAGTTGTTCTTGATGGTCCCAAATATGCAAACTCTTCGCTTTTTCTAGAGCGACTTCAATATTATCATTTAAAATATTAACATGCCCCATTTTTCGCTGCGCTTTTGCTTCTTCTTTTCCATACAAGTGTAAATAGCACCCGGTTAATCTATTCACTTGTCTTAGGACCCCTTCTATATGTTCGCCTAAAATGTTTACCATGACAACTGGTTTTAACAAATTTGTTTCTCCAAGAGGTAAATTACAGATTGCTCGAATATGTTGACCGAATTGACTCGTTTCACATGCATCCTGTGTATAGTGTCCTGAATTGTGAGGTCTTGGTGCTAATTCATTAATATAAATCTCACCATCAGCTGTAGCAAACATCTCTACCGCTAGTGTTCCCACAAGTTCTAGTTCATCCGCGAGCACTTTTGCATAAGCAATTGCTTTTTGAGAAAGTTCTTCTGTAATGCGAGCTGGAACGATAGATTCATGCAAAATGTTATTTACATGAATATTTTCCGCTACCGGAAATACTTTCGTTTCACCACTTACACTACGAATCACAATAACTGATACTTCTTTTTCAAAAGGCACCCATTTCTCTAAAATACACTCTGCTGCATTCGCAAGCTCTCGCGCTTTATCAACGTCAGCCTCACTTCTTAAAACAACTTGACCTTTCCCATCATATCCGCCTGTCGTCGTTTTCAAGACGGAAGGATATGATAACTCAGTGATTGCTTCAGTAAGCTGATCTTGATTTTGAACTATTCTATACGTTGCTACTGGTAGCCCAGCTTTCTCAATCGCATTCTTTTCTGTAAAACGATTTTGTGTTTTACTTAACAACTGACTGCCTTGCGGTAAGTAAGCATGTTTTTCAAGCCATTTTAAACATCTATAATCAATATTCTCAAATTCATATGTGACAACATCACTGATCTCCGCTAAATGCTGAATTGCTTTTAAATCGTCATATGTTGCAACAATTTCAATATCAGCAACTTGTGCACATGGTGAATTTTTTGTAGGATCTAAAACAGCAATTTTATATCCCATCTCCTTAGCTGCCAATGCCATCATTCTTCCTAGCTGGCCGCCTCCAATAATGCCGATTGTTTTTCCAGGTAAAATGATTCTCGTCATACTAGCTCACTACCTTCGCGCACATCTTTTTTAATTGCTTCTCTTCTCAATTCTAATGCATCATGTATATCATCATGGAATGATCCAAGTATTTGTGCAGCAAGTAAACCAGCATTTGTTGAACCAGCCTTACCAATTGCAACAGTTGCAACTGGAACCCCTCCTGGCATTTGGACGATGGATAATAATGAATCTAAGCCGTTTAACGCTTTTGATTGAACTGGAACTCCGATTACAGGAAGATTCGTCTTCGCTGCAACCATCCCTGGTAAATGCGCTGCTCCACCAGCTCCAGCAATAATAACTTTCAACCCACGTTCACGAGCCGTCTCTGCATATTCAAACATATAATCCGGAGTCCGATGAGCAGATACAACTTTTTTCTCATACGGTATATTTAATTCATCTAAAATGTCACAAGCATATTTCATTGTTTCCCAGTCTGACGTGCTTCCCATTATGACTCCAACTAGTGATTTCATATTAGAATCCCCCCGATTCAAATAAAAAAAGCCTGAAATAGAACAGTTTCTCTTTTACTATGAGAGAAAGTGCTCTACTCAGGCATACGTATCCCTTGTGAATAGAAAAATACCGAGTGACTTTCCCTCATAGTCTAACGAATAACGGTCGTTAGGTAGAGACTTGCAGGCCATATCCCCGCGATTATATGAGGTCTTATATATTATTCTTTCTATGGCTATATTAACAATATTTCATAAACAATGTCAATAAATAATCGAATGTTTTTTTATTACTCACCAATAACGTTCGTGTTTTAGTTATATTCAAAAGAATAATTGTAACTATATGCAAGAAGGATAAGAAATTAGAATTTATATTTCTAGAGATCTATTGTACACATAACGGTTTGTATACTTATTACGTATGCTTTAATATAAAGCATATCATTTATATTCATTTTATTTATAAGGAAGACAATAATGAAAAAACGAACTACACTTTTTTCGTATTTATTCCTTTTTATCGCAGTCTTTGCTGTAATGATTGAATACTTATTTATATCATCCCACTTTTTTAAATATATACTTGTGGTAGAAATACGTTTCCTATCCTAACGATTATTTTAGGAACACTCGGAAAACCTAGAAAACAAAAAATCATTGCTAGTACTTTAAACAGCCTCTATTCCATTCTTTTCTCTTCTTTAGCGTCATTCAATTTATGGATTATGATATTTGGCAAATAAAAATAAACACAAAAAAACCTAAGTCGAA